>JBCCUH010000216.1:0-3959 GCA_039197405.1 Pseudomonadota bacterium | reverse complement strand
CGCCTGCCGCATAGCGCGTGGCGGTATGTTCGCCAACGACAATGGCATCGTCGACAATGATGCCTAGCACCATGATCAGGGCAAACAGCGAGATCATATTGATCGTCAACCCGCCAAGATACATCAAGGCTATCGCCGCCATCAGCGCCACGGGAATACCGGCGGCAACCCAAAAGGCGACACGCGCATTCAAGAACAGGAACAATAGCGTGACGACCAGCGCCAGACCGGTGATGGCATTGTCCAGCAGCAGGCTCAGCCGGCCCGATATATGTTCAGCACGGGTGCGGATCAGCTCCAGCGTGACGCCCTGGGGCAGCGTTGCCCCCATCTCGGCGGCCACATCTTCCACCTGCCGCTGGATACCGATGGCATCGCCTTGCTCGGAGCGGTCCACCCGAATAGTGATTGCCGGATCTTCGCCAACGAAAAAGCCCATGTCGCGATCCACCGATTGCGCCGTGATCGTCGCCACATCGCTGATCGTCAGGGTTGATCCATCAGGATTGGAGCGCAGCACGATCCCCGCAATCGCCGCTGGTGCGCGTTTTTCAACGCCCGTGCGCACACGGGCCGTGCCGCCCGACACATCGCCTGCCGGATCCGCGTCCACCTCTGCCGCGATGGCGGCGGCGATATCTGCCATGGCGATATCATAGGCAATCAAATTGGCGGAAGGCACCTCGATCAGGGTTTGCGCAGGTGCAATGCCACGGATCGTGGTGCGCGTGACCCCTTCGGCAAACAACCGCAGCACAAACTCATCGGCGAAAAGCGCAAGCTGCTCCACCGCGACCGGCCCGGTGATCACAACATCGGTGACCCTGTCGCGCCATTGGCCGCGCCGGACGGTCGCGTCCTCCGCCTCCTCGGGCAGGCCTGTGACCTGATCCATCGCAGTTTGAACATCCTCGGCAGCGCGCGCCATGTCCCAGCCGGGTTCAAACTCCAGCGTCGTGCTGGCACGCCCTTCGCGGGAGGTGGACGAGGCGCTGTCGACCCCGTCAATCGCCAGCAGCGCAGGTTCGATCACCTGCACGATGGCGGCATCGACATCTTCGGCACCTGCCCCGTCCCATTGGACAGAGACAGTCACATTGTCGACAATTACGTCAGGAAAGAACTGCGCCCGCATGTTGGGCATGGCCATCATGCCTGCCACCAGCATGATAATGAGGAAAATATTGGCCAATGTGCGGTGGCGTGCGAAATAGCTCAGAACACCGCCTGCGCCTTTGGGAAGGGAGCGCGCCACGCCCTAGCCCCCCATCCGGCTTTCGATGCGCTGCACCATGCGCGCAGGCACCTTGTCGTTTTCCAGCTGGCTGAGAATACGGGCTTTCGCTTCCTCGGGCAGGCGCGTGTTGGCCTCGACAAAGGCGCGTATTCTGGCCCGGCGCTCATCACTCAGCTCCAGCATCTCCGGTTCTTCCATCTCAGTTCGCCCGCCGCTGCGCAGCGGGTTCACCTTGATACCGGCCCCCAGCAAGGGCGTGCGCGCCGCGACCACCTCGCGCCCGTTCAATCCGCGCGCGCGGAGCAGCACCTCATCGCCCTGCCTGCGCACAAGTGTGACGGGCAGGCTTTCCAGTCGGTCATCTGCACCGATCACCAATACCGCACCATCCGCGCCATAGGCTGTCGCTGGCAGCCTTGCCACAACATCAACCGGTGGTTCCGTCACCTCTACGCGCACGAAATCGCCCGGCTTGAACCCCGGTGCGGCACCGAGCGTTGCAAAGATCAAACGACCCGATTGCCCCTCTGCCACGGCGGCACTGTCGCGGCTGATCTGGCCCGTTGCCCGCAAGTCAGCGCCCAGAACGTCCAACACGACCGTTACATCCGCCGGACGCAACCTGCCACTGTCGTCCAGCAGCCGGGCGTATTGCGCCGTCGAGACGCGAAACGATACTTCCAGCTGTGCCGGATCAATCAGCTGCGCGATTTGCTCGTTGACGTTGACCAACCTGCCCCGCGCAATGCGCACATCGCTCAGCACGCCGGAAAACTCCGCTTTGATGACGGTGTTGTCCACCCGGCGCTGCGCATCGGCCTGCGCCAGCTTTGCCCGCGCGATACGCGTTCGCGATTGCGTCACCCGTGCCTCGGCCTGCGCCAGCGCCTGCTTGCGCGTCAGAACCGATTGCCGCGCTGACGAAGCGGCAAGCTCGGCAGATTCCACCGCCGCAGAGGTGCCGACGCCGCGGTCTGCCAGATCCTGTTGGCGTTCAAAGGCTTTCTGGCGCAACGCCGATTGCTCTTCGGCTGCGGCAAGCTCATCCAGCGCCAGTTCCAGCCCCCGCGCCGCATCGCGCGCTTCCAGCTCTGCGTCCTGCAAATCACTTTGGGCTTTTTCCAGCGCACTTTGCGCGTCCGCCGGATCGATCTGAACCAGTGTCTCTCCCGCCGTCACAGCACCGCCGTCCACAAAATGCGGCGACAGATCCAGGATCGTTCCCGCCGCAGCTGCGCGCACTTCCAACGTGCGGGTACTGGCCATCTGGCCAAAGGTGGTCAGCACCGGGTGTTCCTGCCCGACCTCGGCAGTGATCACGCTGACAGCAAACACCCGCTCGCGCGCACGGCTCGGACGTGGCTCATCGGCCATGCGGGTTTCAAGCGCGCCGTAGATCAACGATCCGGCAAAGACCAGCAGGCCCGCCGTCATGGCGACCAGAAAAAGCCCGGCAAGGCTGTAACGAAGAAATCTCATGCGCGCGTCCCGTAATGCCTGCTACAGATCTAAGCTTAACCTGCAGGATGGCAATTTTAGGGAGTTATACGGGCGCCGCCATCACTTCCGTCGCAAATGTTCGTCAAGACGCGGCATTATTTCAACAAAATTGCAGGGGCGGTGTCGGTAATCAAGCTGGCGGCCCAGAATTTCGTCCCACGCATCCTTGCAGGCCCCTGACGAGCCGGGCAGCGCAAAAAGATAGGTTCCCTGCGCAACACCGCCCGTTGCGCGGCTCTGCACCGCAGAGGTTCCGATCTTGGCCAGCGAGATATGGGTGAAGACGGTGGCGAAGGCTTCGATTTCTTTTTCGTAAACATCGCGGTGCGCCTCGACGGTCACATCCCGCCCCGTCAGCCCGGTGCCGCCAGTGGAGATGATCACGTCCACCGCGTCATCCGCACACCAGCCACGCAAGATATCAGAGATCTTGTCGCGATCGTCGGTGATGATCTTGCGATCGGCCAGAATGTGACCCGCATCCGTCAGCCGTTGCACCAGCAGATCGCCGGATTTGTCCTCGGCCATCGAACGGGTGTCGCTCACCGCAAGAATAGCAATGCGCACAGGGATGAAGTCGAGTGTTTCGTCGATACGGCTCATGATGTCGTCAGTCTCGCTTTGAGGTCCAAAAGATCGGCCCAGCTTTCGCGCTTCTTCTCCGGATTGCGCAGCAGATAGGCCGGGTGGAACATGGGCAGAATCGGCGTGCCAAATCCATCGGTCCAATTGCCGCGCAGGCGGGTTATTCCGCGTTTTCCAAGCACGGCCTGACAAGAGATGTTTCCCATCAGCACAATCAGTTTGGGGTTTGCCAGCGACACATGCCGCTCCAGAAAGGGCAGCATCATCGCGATCTCATCAGGTTTCGGATCGCGGTTTTGCGGTGGGCGCCAGGGCAACACATTGGTGATATAGACGTTTTCGCTGCGGCTGAGCTGAATAGCCGCCAGCATCTTGTCCAGCAGCTGGCCCGCGCGCCCCACGAAAGGCCGCCCTTCGCGATCCTCGTCGCGGCCCGGCGCTTCGCCGATGATCATCAGATCGGCCCCCGCCACGCCATCGGCAAACACCAGATTGCGCGCGCCGCGTTTAAGCTCGCAATGCTGAAACGCACCCATGGTCGCCTTGAGTTGCTCTAGATTTTCGGCCCCGGATGCCATCTGGCGGGCCACCTGCACCGCGTCGATTTCCGCAGGCTGCCGCACCGGTGCAGGTTCGG
>JBCCUH010000215.1:0-3986 GCA_039197405.1 Pseudomonadota bacterium | reverse complement strand
AGCACTTTGATATGCTTGGAGACCGAATTCAGGCTCATGTCGAACCGGCGGTGAATATCCGTCACCCGCAACGGTCCCTCCTGCGCCAGCAATGTCAGAATTGCGCGGCGCGTGGGATCGCTGGCTGCTTTCAGAATGGCGTCCAGCGGATGCGGGTCGATTCGTTCAACCATATGGATGAATAACCTTCAAACTATACATCAGTCAACCTTATGGGTGAATGAATTGTTAATGCGCGGGAAGCGCCAAGGCTTGTATCCCGCTGGTCTTGTGGTAGCACGGCCCCAAGACATGCAGGAGAGCCGAAATGGACGATCTGAAAGAGAAATATCTGGACCTGATTGCACATGCGGCTGATGAGGCGGCACTGGAAGACCTGCGTGTGCAGGCCGTTGGCAAAAAGGGCGAGATCAGCCTGCAGATGCGTGCGCTTGGCAAGATGAGCGCCGAAGAACGCCAGATCGCCGGCCCGAAGCTGAACGCGCTCAAGGATGAGATCAACTCGGCGCTGGCCGCCAAGAAAGCCGCGCTGGCCGATGCGGCGCTGGATGAGCGGCTGCGCGGTGAATGGCTCGACGTGACCTTGCCGGGGCGCACACGTCCTGCGGGGACAATCCACCCGATCAGCCAGGTCACCGATGAGGTGACACAGATCTTCGCGGATATGGGCTTTGCTGTTGCCGAAGGCCCGCAGATCGACACCGACTGGTATAATTTCGATGCGCTGAACATTCCCGGCCACCACCCGGCACGCGCCGAGATGGACACCTTCTACATGCACCGCGACACAGGCGACAATCGCCCGCCGCATGTGCTGCGCACCCATACCAGCCCTGTGCAGATCCGCTCGATGGAAAAGACTGGCGCGCCGACACGCATCATCTGCCCGGGCCGGGTCTATCGCGCCGATTATGACCAGACCCATACGCCGATGTTCCATCAGGTCGAAGGCCTCGCCATCGACAAAGACATCTCGATGGCCAACCTCAAATGGGTTCTGGAAGAGTTCGTGAAAAGCTTCTTCGAAGTCGACAACGTCGAGCTGCGCTTCCGCGCCTCGCATTTCCCGTTCACAGAGCCGTCGGCCGAGGTGGACATCCGTTGTTCCTGGGAAGGCGGCACGTTGAAAGTGGGCGAGGGCGACGATTGGCTCGAAATCCTCGGCTCCGGCATGGTGCATCCCAAGGTGTTGCAAGCGGGCGGAATTGATCCAGCGGAGTGGCAAGGCTTTGCCTTCGGCATGGGCATCGACCGTATCGCGATGCTGAAATACGGCATCCCCGATCTGCGCGCCTTCTTCGACAGCGATCTGCGCTGGCTGCGCCACTACGGCTTTGCGGCGCTGGACCAGCCGAGCTTGGCAGCGGGCCTGTCCCGCTGATGCATCCTACGTGCTGCAGCACGCAGGCCACCAAAAGGAACGCCCGATGACAGCGGTCAACCTTGCACAGAAACTGAGCCAGGTCTCAGATCACTGGGCGCCAAAAATCGTAGGCATGTTCAACGGTCATGACATCATGGTCGTGAAGGTCGAAGGCGCGTTTGTCTGGCACTGCCACCCGGAGACCGATGATTTCTTTCTGGTGCTGGAGGGCGAGATCGACATCGAACTGCGTGATCAAACCGTGCGAGTGAAGGCGGGCGAGTTCTATGTGGTCCCGGCCGGGGTCGAACATCGCCCGGTGGCAAAATCACCAGCCCAGCTGATGCTGATCGAACCGGCTGGCACGCCAAACACCGGCGATGCTGCGACCGCCGTACAGAAAATCAAGATTTGAAGCTGGGGCAGGTGGCCCTGCGTGCTGCAGCACGCAGGGTTACGGGCGGCCCGCCTCGTCTTGCCCGGCGCCCGCGTTCGGGACTGCAGGCCTGCAGGCTGGATGCGGCACCGCAAATCGGCTAGCGTGCCCTCCATGACCGACCGAGCCCCCTTCGACGCTTTCATCGACAGCCTGCGCGACCGCGCACCGACCCTAGAAGCCACGCAAATGTTCGGCAAACCCTGTGCACGCCTTGCAGGCGGCAAGCCCGTGATCTCGTATTTCCAGGACGCGATGGTCTTCAAGCTTGGCGCCGCCCGCGTGCAAGACATCATGGCGGGCAATGAAGAATGCGTACCTTTCGATCCGTCCGGCAAAGGCCGCCCTTTCAAAGATTGGGTGCAGGTCCCCGAAAGCGCCGGGCTGGATTGGGACGCGCTGGCCTTTGAGGCGCTCGGCCTCTGATCCCCTTGCACAAGCCTGCGTTTCTTGTCATTGCGGGGCGCGCAATGCTCACGCGGAGACCGATATGAAATTCACCCTGTCCTGGCTGAAAAATCACCTTGAGACCGAGGCGAGCCTTGATGAGATCCTCTACGCTCTGACCGATCTGGGTCTTGAGGTGGAAGAGGTGTCCAATCCGGCGGACCGCCTGAGCGCCTTTACCCTGGCCAGGGTAAAAACCGCCGAGCTGCACCCCGATGCCGATCGTCTGCGGGTCTGCACAGTCGAAACCGATGAGGGCGACAAGCAGATCGTCTGCGGTGCCCCCAATGCACGCGCCGGGATCACCGTGGTTCTGGCCAAGCCGGGTGACTATGTGCCGGGCATTGATGTGACGCTCTCGGTCGGCAATATCAGAGGCGTTGAAAGCCACGGTATGATGGCCTCCGAGCGCGAGCTGGAGCTGTCGGAAGAACATGACGGTATCATCGAGCTGCCCTCCGGCGAGGTGGGCCAAAAGTTCACCGATTGGCTGGCGGAGCATGATCCGGCCAAAGTCGATCCGGTGATCGACATTGCCATCACGCCGAACCGCCCAGATGCGCTGGGCGTGCGCGGCATCGCCCGTGATCTGGCGGCGCGCGGGCTGGGCACCATGAAAGCGCTGAGCGTTGATCCAGTCCCCGCGACGATCGCGGCGGATCTCACTGTCACGATTGATGAGGACACGGCGGATGGCTGCCCGGTTTTCTGCGGCCGCGTGATCCGGGGCGTCACGAACGGGCCAAGCCCGGCGTGGCTGCAGGACGCGCTGCGCGCCATTGGCCTCAGGCCGATCAGCTTTCTCGTGGATGTGACGAATTTCTTCACCTACGATCAGAACCGGCCCTTGCACGTCTTCGACCTTGCCAAGGTCAAGGGCGACTTGCGCGTGCATCGCGCCAGAGGCGGCGAGACTATCGTTGCGCTGGATGACAAGGAGTACACGCTGGACGCCGGCCAGATGGTGATCTCCGACGAGGCTGGCCCGGAAAGCATCGCGGGCATCATGGGCGGCGCGCAGTCGGGCTGTTCGGACGAGACCACGGATGTCTTCGTCGAAAGCGCCTATTGGGATCCCGTTCAGATCGCCTACACAGGCCGCGCGCTCAGGATCAGCTCCGATGCGCGTTACCGGTTTGAGCGCGGGGTTGATCCCGCCTTCACACCGGAAGGGCTGGAACATGCCGTGCGGATGATCGTGGACATCGCAGGTGGCGAGGCGTCCGAGCTTGTTCAGGCAGGCGCTGTGCCCGACACCTCGCGCGCCTACAGGCTGGACACGGACCGTTGCTCGTCCCTCGTGGGCATGGACATTCCCGCACAGACGCAACGGGCCACGCTGGAAGCGCTGGGCTTTGTCATGGATGGCGACATGGCGCAGGTGCCAAGCTGGCGACCGGATGTGCAGGGCGAGGCGGATCTGGTGGAAGAAGTGGCGCGGATCGCCTCTCTCACAGGCCTCAAAGGCAAGCCTCTGGCGCGCCGGGACACAGGTGTGATCAAGCCGATCCTGTCACCCATGCAGGTGCGCGAAAAAGCGGCGCGGCGCACGGCGGCGGCGCTTGGCTACAATGAATGCGTGACCTACAGCTTCATTGACAAAGCGGCTGCCCAACTGTTCGGCGGCGGCGATGATGCCACGATGCTAGCAAATCCAATCAGCTCGGAAATGAGCCACATGCGCCCCGCGCTGCTGCCGGGGCTGTTGCAGGCTGCGGCGCGCAATCAGGCGCGCGGATT
>JBCCUH010000214.1:0-3987 GCA_039197405.1 Pseudomonadota bacterium | reverse complement strand
CGATCCGCGCCACGGGGCCCGCGATCCAGCCCAGGCCGGGCGTTGCCTCATATTCCCGGCCCTCATCGGCCATAAGCTGCATACCCACGCAGATGCCCATGAAAGGGCGCGCGCGCACCGTGGCGGCTTCGATGAGCGCCTCGTAGCAGCCTGAGGCGCGCAGCGCGCGGGCGCAGGCGGGAAACGCCCCGTCGCCGGGCAGCACGATACGGTCGGCGCGGGCCACGATATCTGCGTCGGACGTGACCACCACGTCGCCCGCATTCACTTCGCTTGCCATACGCTGAAAGGCTTTTTCCGCCGAATGCAGATTGCCGCTTTCGTAATCGATGATCGCGGTCAGCACGTCACAGCGTTCCTTTGGTCGATGGCACCGCATCGGCCTTGCGCGGGTCCGTCTCGACCGCAGCGCGCAGGGCGCGGGCGACGGATTTGAACGCCGCTTCGGCAATATGGTGGCTGTTGAACCCATGCAGCCGGTCCACATGCAGGGTGATGCCCCCATGGGTGGACAGCGCCTGAAAGAACTCGCGCACCAGTTCGGTATCGAAACTGCCGATCTTGTGCGTCGGCAGCTCCACGTTCCAGATCAGAAACGGACGCCCGGACAGATCCAGCGCGCAGCGCACCAGCGCATCATCCATCGCCAGATGGCACTCGCCATACCGGCGGATGCCGCGTTTGTCGCCAAGCGCTTCGGCCAGCGCCTGTCCCAGTGCGATGCCCACATCTTCCACCGTGTGGTGATCATCGATATGCAGATCGCCCGCGGCCGAGACGGTCATGTCAATCAGCGCATGCCGCGAGAGCTGATCCAGCATGTGGTCGAAAAACCCCACACCGGTCTTGTTCGAATAAACACCTGTGCCATCGAGATTTATCTCGACCGAGATATCGGTCTCTTCCGTGGCCCGCGTGATTTTGGCTCTGCGCATGATGTCGGTCCTTGCTCCGTCTTGCGGCTCTTATAGGCAGGCGCAGCTGCCGCGCCAAGCCGCAGCTTTCATGGATTGCGCTGTCGTGACCTCTGTGCCAGCTTGCAGCCAACCAGATCCGGTCAGGAGATTTGCGACATGTCCACATGCGTTTTCGTTCAACTCAGGTGCAAACCAGGAACCACCTATTCCGTAGCCCGTGAAATTGCCCTGCGCGAATTGCATTCTGAGCTATATTCCACCTCCGGCGAATATGAGCTGCTGATGAAAATGTATGTGCCCGAAGATCATGATATCGGCAAATTCATCAATGAGGAATTGCTGACAATCCAGGGGATCGAGCGGTCGCTGACCACGATGACCTTCAAGGCGTTCTGACGTGCTGGACGGTCTGAAGATCGTCGAGATCGAAGGTCTGGGACCGGCGCCATTTGCTGGCATGATGCTGGCCGATCTGGGTGCCGATGTGATCGTGATTCATCGAAAGGCGCACAAAGGGCAGGTCACAGCAGAGGCCAGCCTGCTGGATCGCGGCAAACGCTCTATCGTGCTCAACCTCAAGGATTCCTCCGATCTCGATCTGGCGCAGGAAATCATCGCCCGCGCCGACGGGCTGATTGAGGGGTTTCGCCCCGGCGTCATGGAGCGGCTCGGACTGGGGCCGCAAAACCTGCATGCGGCCAATCCCAAACTGGTTTACGGGCGCATGACGGGCTGGGGGCAAACCGGTCCGCGCGCGCGCCAGTCAGGCCACGATCTGAACTATATTGCCACCTCTGGCGCGCTGCATTACGCGGGCCTGCCGCAGGATGTGCCGGTCACGCCTGCCACGCTGATGGGGGATATCGGCGGCGGGGCGATGTATCTTGTGGCTGGCATGCTGGCCGGGCTGCTGAAGGCGCAGCGCACGGGGAAGGGCTGCGTCGTGGATGCGGCCATTGTTGATGGCTCGGCGCATATGATGGCCTTGCTGATGGCCATCGGCCAGACCGGGAACCTCTCTGAAACGCGCGGCGCCAGCCTGCTGGACGGGCCGCATTGGTCGCGCTGCTATCGCTGCGCCGATGGCGGTTACATGTCGGTGCAGGCGCTTGAGCCGCAGTTCTATGC
Organism: Pseudomonadota bacterium; assembly: GCA_039197405.1. Taxonomy (GTDB): domain Bacteria; phylum Pseudomonadota; class Alphaproteobacteria; order Rhodobacterales; family Rhodobacteraceae; genus Planktotalea. The sequence continues at coordinate 1,942 of JBCCUH010000214.1, read as the reverse complement.
GGAACTTCTGGCGCGGCTGGAGCTTGGCAATGACCCGCGTTTCATCGCCCAGCATGACCGGGATCTGTGGGGCGAGGCAAATGCCGCGCTTGAGCAGATATTCGCAGCCCATTCGCGCGATCACTGGACAGCACTATTTGGCGGATCAGAGGCCTGCGTCGCCCCAGTGCTTAGCCCCCATCAGTCCGCTGCCGATCCGCATATGGCGGCCCGGGGCGTCTGGCGCGATGCCCATGGTGCGCTGCAGCCAGCGCCCGCGCCGCGCTTTGGCGGGCAGCCCCGGCAGATCAACCCGCCCGCCAGGCGCGATGCCCATCGCCGATCCATCCTGCGCGAATTGGACCTGCCGATTTGAGCTGACCTCACGCCGGGATCGTCTTGCCCGGCGCGAGATAGGCGGGGTCCTGCATCACCTCGATCAGGCTGACACCCTTGCGCGCGCGCGCTTCGGCGACAGCCTGTTTGAAACCGTCCAGATCATCCACGCGCGCCGCACTGGCACCGAAGGACTGCGCGAATGCCCCGAAATCGGGGTTGGTCAACGCAGTGCCTGACACGCGCCCCGGATACTCGCGTTCCTGATGCGCGCGGATTGTGCCGTAGCGGGCGTTGTTGATCACCACGACCGTGAGGTTGAAGCCATGATGCGCCGCCGTCGCCATTTCCTGGCATGTCATCATGAAACACCCGTCGCCAGCGATGGCCCAGACCTCGCGGTCTGTGGTGGCAGCGGCGGCCAGGGCGCCGGGCAGCCCATAACCCATCGACCCTGAGGTCGGCGCCAACTGCGTGAAAGGCGCACGGAAGCGGTAGAAGCGGTGCAGCCAGCCTGCGTAATTGCCTGCCCCGTTGCACAGGATCGCATCGGCGGGCAGCACCTCTGCCAGATGCGCAAAATGCCCGGCCAGCGGATCACCGGGCAGCGACGCGGGATCATGGAACCGCTCATATGTTGCGCGCAAGTCCTGCGTGCGCAAGGCAAATCGCTCTGGCGCGATTGGCTCCCAGGCAGCGACGGCCTGGCAAAAGCTTGTCATGTCCGAGGCCAGCGCGATCTCCGGCTCGAACACCCGGCCCAGCTCTTCGGGTTCATGAAACACATGCGCCAGCCTCTGCTCCGGAACCGGCACACCCAGCAGCGAATACCCTTGGGTGGTGTTCTCGCCCAGTCGCGGACCAATGGCGATCAGCAGATCGGTCTCTGCCAGCGCGTCATTGAGATAGAGCGTCGGGGCTACGTTGAAATGACCCACGTAATTGGGATGCGTGTTGTCCATCAGCGACTGACAGCGGAAGGACAGGGTGACCGGCAGACCCTGCCGCGCGGCAAAGCTCTCCAGCGCCGCGATGCCCTCTTCCGTCCAGCCGCCACCGCCTGCCATGATCATCGGCCGTTGCGCCTGCGCAAGTGCAGCTTTCAGATCCGCCAGCGCAGCGTCGTCAGGGGCAAAACGCGGCGGCGTGATGCGCGCCGGGGCAGGGGGCGGGGTGATCTCGTCGTACAGCATGTCCTCGGGCAAGGCGATCACCACCGGACCGGGGCGCCCGGACATGGCCACGCGATAGGCGCGGCTGATATATTCCTGCAAGCGCGCGGCATCGTCGATCTGCGTGACCCATTTGGCCATCTGCCCGAACATGCGCCGGTAATCGATCTCCTGAAACGCCTCGCGTTCGATCATGCCGCGCGCGACCTGCCCAATAAAGAGAATCATCGGCGTGCTGTCCTGAAAGGCCACATGCACCCCGGCAGAGGCATTGGTTGCGCCGGGGCCACGCGTCACCATGCAGATCCCGGGGCGTCCGGTCAGTTTGCCATGCGCATCTGCCGCCATCGCCGCGCCGCCTTCCTGCCGGCAGGTCACAAAGCGGATGCTGCCTTGGCGTCCGTGCAGCGCATCCAGCACCGGCAGATAGCTTTCGCCCGGCACACCGAAAATAT
>JBCCUH010000213.1:0-4046 GCA_039197405.1 Pseudomonadota bacterium | reverse complement strand
GTCCCAATGGTGTAAAGCGCCACCAACAGCGACACCATGACCAGCGGCAGGCCCCAGACCTTGATGTTGTAGCCCAGAAACACCAGCATCGAGAGACCCATGATCGCCACCAGCCAGACACCGGTGGTAGACACGCATTTGGGATCATCCACCGTATCGGGCGCTGGCAGGCCCATATCTTCGGCAAAGGCGATCTCGGCCTTCAGGGTTTCGGCGATCAGACGCGCCCGCTCGCCGGTGATCGTGTCGATCAGGCACACGCTGTCGATCTCAATCAGATAAGTCAGTGAAATTGCCGCAGCCGCCAGGACCAGCGCGACATCCATGAAGGCACCGAAACCGGCGCGCGCCGTGCCGCGCCAGTCTCGCCACATAGAATGACGCAGCGCAACGACGCACATCATGATGAAAAAGACGATCGGGTAGAACCACTCGGTGGCAAAGCTGCGTACCTTCAGCTTTTCCATACCAGTGATTTCGCGCCACAAATCATCCCATCCGGGGATGGTCGGCATCGAATTGACGATCCCGACAAAAACGAAAAACAGGGCCAGCAGGTAGACCGCACGGTTGGGAAACAACTCGCGGCGCTTGTCCGTTTCAGTCTTGTTGCTCATGAAATATGGCCTTGTCTGCAAACAGTCGCGCCGCCCCATGATCAACCGCCATGGAACGACGCCAATTCAGTTCTGGAGGAAAGTCACGCGACCTTACATATCCTTGGCACAGTCGGGAATCTCATATCCTGCATCTTCCCATGCACGCACCGCACCCTTGTGATATTTCATCGGGTTCTTGCCGCACATGCCAAGCGCAGGATTGTCGAAGTTCACAGTATTGCCGAATGGCAGCTTGGCCTTCAATTCGTCCATCGTGTCCACATAGGCGCTGACCAACTGGTAGACCAGTTCTTCATCCATGTCCTTGTGCACCACATCGCCGCCGATTGTGGCCATAGCGCGGAATGTGTCGTCCTCGGAGATGAACGTCCAGTTATTACCCATCGCCTTTTCAAGATCGGCGATTGCAAGCTCGGTTTTTGCACTGCCCGGGCCAACCATGTATTTCTGCATGGCTTCGCTCTCGTATTTGTCGATCGGCATCGACCAGGCTGTTACCTTACCGGCCGAGCCAATGGTGGTCAGACGATTGTTCGGAAAGAGCTCAGGCAGAACCACAGCATCCGGCTCGCCGCCAACAATCACGGTCGCGGCCTGCCCCCAGTTGGCCTGCATGCCGGTGTAGCCTTCCCCATCCTGCAGCCCTGTCGCGATTTGAATTATCGCGCGCGCATTGGTCAAGGCACCGCCACGAGGCGGGCCGTTGAAAATGGTGCGCCCTTCAAGATCTTCCCAGCCGCCTACGTTCTTGGAGTCATACGCGAAAAGGAAAAAGATGCCCAATGTATAGGGATAGACAGACCGCAGATTCGACGCCAGTTCCGCGCCCTTCTCCTTGCCGAGCGATCCATAGGGACCGACGCCCCGGCTCATCAGAAACGGCAGGATATGCGGCGCGCTGGCAATATCGGTTTTGCCTTCCGCAACATTCTGGATCGAATTGGTCAGCGTCTGGCCTTCCGCCAATTGGATATTGGCGATACCCCGTGTGCCCGCAACTTCGGTCAGATGGCTTGGCGCCAGATGGGTTGCACCGCCAGCGGATGCCGTTTCAGCTGTCAGATTTACCTGAGCAAAGGCCGGTGCCGCAAAAGCGGCGGCGGCAAGTATCGCGCCCGCCATGAAAGTCTTGGACATATGTTTCTCCCAGTTCACACTTATTGTGACGCTACCGTTGGGGAAGCGGCCACATCTGTCAACTTTATTGTTGCAATCGCAACGAAATATCTGTTCCCTCAGGGCATGTCCGACCTGTCCGATCTTGAGCCGCTGCTGCCCGAAGACGCTTTTGAGGCCAACCTAAACTTTCGGCTTTTGCGTCTCGCGTCGCTGCTGTCGACGCATTTTCAGCGCACGACGTTGCGCAAGAAAAATGTGTCTGTTCAAGAGTATAGGCTGATGGTCTCTATCGCACGCCATGGTGCGGGGCACTTGCGTGATCTGGCCCGCAAAGCTGCCATCGATCCCGCCCACGCGAGCCGCGCGATGAAAGCGATGCTGGAAAAAGGCTGGGTGCGGCGCAGGCCGCATCCGTCTGACAAACGGCGCGCAATCTATTCCATAACTCCGGCAGGCAAGGATGTATTCTTTTCCATCTACCCGGCTGCCGATGAATTCGCCCGGCAAATGGCCGCCCCCTTCACGCCGGAGCAGGTTGAACAGTTTCGCGACATGATTGATCTGGCGCGGGTTCAGGCCGCACGCTTGCTGGAAGCCGAAACCCTCAAGGATTGACCGCTAAGCGAGGGTGATCCACGCCGCCCCTTGCGCGCTGGAGCGCTGGCAGGCGTCAATAAAAATCATCCCGTCAAGCCCATGGCGCAACCCGATGGTCTCTGGCCCCGCATCGCGCTCGCCTGCGATGATCTCGGCGGCGTCCCGATAGAGCGTGGCAAACGCCTCCAGATATCCTTCGGGATGTCCGCCAGGGATGCGGCTGACCGCATTGGCCGCATCATTTGCACCATGCCCGGCCCGGGTAAGCGTTTGAACCGGGGCGCCCATGGGGGCATAGCTCAGGGTATTGGGGGTTTCCTGCGCCCAGGATATCCCGCCCTTGCTTCCATAGATGCGCAAGGTCAGCGCGTTTTCGTTCCCCGTCGCCACCTGACTGGCCCAGATGTGACCCTGCGCACCGCTCGCGAAACGCAGCGAGACGCGCGCATCGTCATCCACAGCGCGCCCTGCCACGAAGGTGCTGAGCGTCGCGCTTAGCGCCTTGGGTGTCTCGCCCGCAACGAAACAGGCCAGATTGTAGGCGTGGGTGCCGATGTCCCCGATTGCGCCGCCGCCCGCTTGCACAGGGTCGGTCCGCCAGGCGGCCTGTTTGTTATTCGCATCCGGCACTTCGCCCAACCAGTCCTGCAGATATTCGGCCTGAACAAGACGGATATCGCCCAGCTTGCCCTCGGCTACCATCTTTCGCGCCTGACGGATCATGGGATAGCCGGTGTAATTATGGGTCAAAAAAAATTGCGCCTCTGACGCCTCTGCCGCAGCTTGCAGGCTTGTTGCCTGCGCCAGCGTTGCGGTCATCGGCTTGTCGCAGATCACATGAATTCCAGCGGCAAGAAATACCTCTGCAATCGGGCCGTGCAGGTGGTTGGGCGTGACGATACTGACCGCCTCAATGCCGTCGGAACGCGCCGCTTCCGCCCTGGCCATCTCGCGAAAGTCGCCGTATGAGCGGTCCGGCGCCAGCCCCAGTTCTGCCGCAGACGCATGCGCGCGCACCGGATCAGAGGCCAGCGCACCGGCAACCAGATCAAACCGGCCATCAAGACGCGCAGCAATCCGGTGCACTGCGCCGATGAACGCACCCTGCCCGCCGCCGACCATGCCCAGACGTACATGCCTCATGCGGTAATCCCCAACATCGCACGCAGCGCATCTCGGTCACTTTCCCCGCCAGCGAAGTCGTCAAAGGCTTTATCGGTCACCGGAATGATGTGATCGGTGATAAACGGCGCGCCTTCTGCCGCGCCTGCCTCGGGCGATTTCAGGCAACACTCCCATTCCAGCACCGCCCAGCCGTCAAAACCATGCGTCGCCAAGCGCGAGAAGATGCCTTTGAAATCAACCTGACCGTCTCCCAGCGAGCGGAACCGCCCTGCCCGCTGCGTCCAGTTCTGATAGCCAGAGTAGACCCCCTGCCGTCCTGTCGGATTAAACTCCGCGTCCTTGACGTGAAAGGCGCTGATGCGCTCGTGGTAGATGTCGATGAACTCCAGGTAATCCATTTGCTGCAGCAGGAAATGCGAGGGGTCGTAGTTGATCGTGCAGCGCGGATGATTGCCGAGTTTTTCCAGAAACATCTCGAAGGTCGCGCCGTCAAAGACATCCTCACCGGGATGAATTTCATAGCCCACATCAACGCCCGCTTCGTCATAGGCGTTCAAAATCGGGGTCCAGCGCCTGGCAAGCTCG
>JBCCUH010000212.1:0-4072 GCA_039197405.1 Pseudomonadota bacterium | reverse complement strand
GGCCTGTCCGAGGGCGATCTGGTGCCCGGCACGGCGCTGACCTTGGCGGGCGATACGCTTCTGGCCGATAGCGGCAAGATCAGCCCAGAGGCAGTTGATCTGATGGCCGCACGGATCAGCCATCTGGCAGCCGACCTGGCTAAAACAGACCCTAATTCTGCAACTTCCACCCTCTCCCTTCTGCCCGATGCAGAACGCGCACAAGTGCTGGAAGGCTGGAACGACACCGCCACGGATTACCCCGCAGATCAGTGCATCCATCAGGCCTTTGAGGCGCAGGTAGCCAAAACGCCCGACGCCCCGGCCCTCGCCTTTGAGGGCGACACGCTGAGCTATGCCGAATTGAACAGCCGCGCCAACCGCATGGCACATCTGCTGCAAGATATGGGCGTTGGTCCTAATACGATCGTGGGTCTGCACCTGACACGCTCCAGCGATCTGGTGGCGGGCGCACTGGCAATCCTGAAAGCCGGCGGGGCCTATCTGCCGATGGACCCCGCCTACCCGGCGGACCGCACCGCGCTTTATATCGAAGACAGCGGCACGCAGGTGATCGTCACCGACGACACGCTGGCCAAGGCCCTGCCCGCGACCGTGAAGACTCTGGCTGTGGACAGCGTAGATCTGAGCGCGGCCTCAGATACCAACCCCGCCAGCCCCGTCACAAGCGGCGACATGGCCTATATGATCTACACGTCTGGCTCCACCGGACGGCCCAAAGGGGTGATGGTCGAACACCGCAACGTGTCGAACTTCTTTACGGGTATGGATGCGCGCATTGACCACAAGGACGGCGCCGTCTGGATGGCGGTGACCAGCCTGTCCTTTGATATCTCGGTGCTGGAGCTGTTCTGGACGCTGGCCCGCGGCTTCAAGGTGGTGATCTCCGGCGACGAGTCCCGCGCGCTGGTTTCCGGTGAAACAGGGTCTGTTATTGCAGGCGATGGCATGGAATTCAGCCTGTTCTACTGGGGCAATGATGATGGTGTCGGCCGTGGCAAGTACCGCTCGCTTCTGGAAGGCGCGCAATATGCCGACAAGCATGGCTTCTGCGCCGTCTGGACGCCGGAGCGTCATTTCCACGCATTCGGCGGCCCCTACCCCAACCCATCCGTGACAGGCGCCGCTGTTGCTGCCGTCACCAACAATCTGGCCGTCCGGGCTGGCTCGTGCGTGGCGCCCCTCCATCACACCGCGCGGATCGCCGAAGAATGGGCCGTCATCGACAACCTGACCAATGGGCGCACAGGGCTCGCGATTGCTTCGGGCTGGCAGCCTGATGATTTCGTCCTGCGGCCCGAAAACACGCCCCCACAGAACAAGACAGCCATGTTTGAGGCAATCTCCGACCTGCGCAAACTGTGGTCCGGCGAAGAAGTGGCCTTCCCGCGCCAAAATGGCGAGATGCACAGCGTGCTGACCCAACCCCGGCCGGTCTCGAAGAAGCTCAACGTCTGGGTGACCACCGCAGGTAACCCCGAGACCTGGCGCGAAGCTGGCGCCAATGGCTGCAACGTTCTGACCCATCTTCTGGGCCAAAGCGTCGAGGAAGTGGGCGAGAAGATCAAAATCTATCACGCGGCCCTGCGTGAGGCGGGTCATAACCCCGACGAATTTACCGTCACTCTGATGCTGCATAGCTTCCTGGCGGAGACCCGCGAAGAGGCCGAAGAGATCGCCCGCGAACCCATGAAGGACTATCTGCGCGCCGCCGCAGGTCTGATCAAGCAATATGCCTGGGCCTTCCCCGCGTTCAAAAAGCCCAAAGGCGTGGACAATGCATTCCAGCTGGATCTGGGCTCGCTGACCGAGGACGAGTTGGAAGGCATTCTGGATTTCGCCTTTGAGCGCTATTTCAACGAGTCCGGCCTTTTCGGCACGGTTGAGGATGCGATGGCGCGGGTTGAACAGGTCAAAGCCATCGGCGTCACCGAAATTGCCTGCCTGATCGATTACGGCATCGAGGTCGATCAAGTCCTTGAAGGGCTGAAGCCCCTGGCCGAAGTGGTCAAGCGCGCCAATTTAGACACTGAAATCGCCGATGGCGACTATTCCATCGCAGCACAGATCATTCGCCACAAGGTCACCCATCTGCAATGCACGCCCTCGATGGCACAGATGCTGGTGATGAATGACGAGGCGCGCGCCGCCCTGCCGAAACTGACCCATATGATGGTGGGCGGAGAGGCTTTGCCGGGCGCCTTGGCTGCCGAGCTGAAAACGCTCACCGGTGGGCATATCGAGAATATGTACGGCCCCACAGAGACCACGATCTGGTCCACCACCGAGACCGCCACGGGCGGCGATGGTGTTACGAATATCGGCACGCCGATTGCCAACACCCAGGTCTATGTTCTGGATGATGAAGGCGCCCCCGCCCCCATCGGTGTGGCCGGGACGCTCTTTATTGGCGGCGAGGGCGTCACCCGCGGCTATTTCCAGCGCGAGGAGCTGACAGCCGAACGGTTTGTGCCCAATCCGTTCCGCGAAGGCGCGCGGATGTATAACACCGGCGATCTGGCACGCTGGCGGATGGACGGGAAGCTCGATTTTCTCGGACGCGCGGATTTTCAGGTCAAATTGCGTGGCTATAGGGTCGAAATGGGCGAGATCGAAAGCGTCATCGACCAATTCCCCGGGATCAAGCAATCCGTTGTAACCGCGCGGGAGGACACGCCCGGCCTGATCCAACTGGTGGGCTATCTGTTGACCGATGGTGCCGTGGATGAGGCCGCTTTGCGCGCGGACATGCTCACTGCGCTGCCGGATTACATGGTGCCACGCCATTTCGTGACGCTGGACGCTTTCCCGCTGACCCCGAATAAGAAGGTCGACCGCAAGGCCCTGCCCGCCCCGGATCGCGGCAAACCAGCGAAACCCACCGTGAGCAAGGTGCCTGCCGCCGCCGCAAAGGTGGAAGACACAGCCCCTGCGGCTGATCTGGGCTCGGAAGCAGACATCGCCGCCAGCATCGGCGCCATCTGGTCACGCACACTGGGTGTGCCGCAAATTGACGTGGATGATAACTTCTTCGAGCTGGGCGGCCATTCGCTGCTGGCCGTGCAAGTGCACCGGGAAATTCGCAGTGCTCTGGGCGTGCCGAAACTGTCGATTACCGATATTTTCCGGGCACCCACGCTGGGTGCGATTGCCGCGATCGTGGCCAAGAAGGCGGGGGCCACAGCTGCCACGCCGAAAGCCGCGCCAAAAGCGGAGCCTCCGGCGGCAGCGGCAACCCCAGCTCCAATCTCAAAAACAGAGCCTGTTGCAGCCGAAAAGCCCGAAATTCCAAACGCGCGCAATGCAGCCATGGCCAAGCGTCGGGAGATGCGGGCGCGCAGGCTGACCCGGTCTTGAACCCCGCCTCCTCTGCGACGCCAAGCGCGGACATCCTTGCCGCATTGCGGGACATGTTGGGACCGGGGGTTGGCGCAGCGGTCACCGACCCTCGTGCACCGACAGGCCCGCTTTGGCCCGAGGAAACCCCAGCCATCGCGCGCGCCATCCCGAAACGCCGGGATGAGTTCACCGCCGGGCGCGACGCCGCCCGCGCCGCGATGCGAGATTTGGGGGTCACCCCCGCAGCCATCCCGCAAGGTGCCGATCGCGCACCCATTTGGCCTGCCGAGCTGACGGGCTCTATCGCGCATTGTGATCACATTTGCATTGCCGCCGTCGCCCCGATCAAGGAATGCGTAAGCCTTGGCCTTGATATAGAACCCGCGACCCCGCTTGCAGATGATCTGATCCCAACCGTGTGCACGGCGGGCGAACGCAGGTGGTTGGAGGCACACCCCAACCCCGGTCTGGCCGCCAAGAAGATCTTCTGCGCAAAGGAAGCAGTTTATAAAGCGCAGTATCCTCTCAGCCGAACCCTGATCGGCTTCGACGCCGTAGAGATTACGTTTTCACCTGAACAGACTCTGTTTTCTGCGGTAATAGACCCTGAATTCATTACCACCAGAGCCCCGCTCTCTGGCCAGATCTGTTTGGTTGGTGACTATTTTCTAGCCACCAGTAAGTACTAGAGCGGTTTTCCTCAGGTTTTCTGCCCCAAAACACTGACTTTTGG
>JBCCUH010000211.1:0-4086 GCA_039197405.1 Pseudomonadota bacterium | reverse complement strand
GGCCGATCTCTTCGATGGGCAGGCGCAGCACGATGGGCAGGAACACAGGGATAATGAGCAGCACGATACCGACCCAATCCATGAAGGCGCCCATAAAGAGCAGGATCAGCATCATTGTCAGGATCACCAACATCGTCGGCAGGTCCTTGCCCACGATCAGATCGGCCACATACTGCGGGCCGCCCGCGATGGTGTAAGCGCCGGCAAGCGCGGCGGCGCCGATCGTGACCCAGATGATCGTGCCGGTGGATTTCAACGTGCGCATCAGGCTGTCCCAAACCAGCTCGAAACTGCCTTCCCCGCGCAAAAACGCGATGATGAGAACCGCAAAGGCACCCATGCCCGCCGCTTCGGTGATGCCGGTGATGCCGCCGTAGATGGACCCCAGCACGACGCCGATCACCACCAGCGGAGCGACAAGGCCCTTGCCCATGTCCCAACCGATCCGCGCCCGATCACGCCCGAAGACGAAGAAGATCAGCACAAGTGCGATGGCAGTGATGCCTGCGAACCACGGCAGGTATTCAAACGTGCCCAGCCGCGCCAGATCGCCGCCGCTGGCAGCTGCTGCGGCGTTGGAGCCGGAAAGCTCAAAGAATGCCGCACGAATAAAGAGCGCAGCAGAGAACCCGGCGATAACGATGCACATGAAGGCCGCAAAAAGCTTGCGTTTCTCGGTCGGTTCAGGATCGCCGGGATCAGGTTCCGGCAACGGTGCGTGATCCGGGTTCAGCCGGGTGCGGATGATGATGTAGAGGATGATGAAACTTGCCAGCATGAAACCGGGGATGAAGGACGCGGTGAAAAGCGCCTTGATCGAGGTTTCGGTAATCAGCCCGTAGATGATCAAAACGATGGATGGTGGGATCATAGTGCCTAGTGAACCAGATGCGCAGATCACGCCGATGGCGAGGTTCTGGTTGTAGCCAAGCCGCAGCATCTGGGGCAGGGCGATCAGGCCCAGCAGCACCACTTCACCGCCGATGATGCCGGACATGGCCGCCATGATCACCGCCATGATCGAGGTGACAATTGCAATGCCGCCGCGTGTGCGCGAGAGCCATACGTTCAGCGAGGAATACATGTCCTTGGCGATGCCCGAGCGCTCCAGCAGGGACGCCATGAAAATGAAGAGCGGCACTGATATGAGCACGTAATCCGTTAAAAGCCCGTATATCTTCTGCGCAAGGATATAAAGGGCCCCCGTGCCCGGCCTCCCCGTGAGCATCCCGTCGCCGAAAGACATGGGGTTCAGCAGCAGCATCGGCTCAAACTTCATGACCAGCACCAGCACCGCGAGGGACGCAGAGGCGAGGCCCAGGGGCATGCCGATTGCCAACAGTGCAATCAGCGCGACCATCAGGACCAGTGAGATTGTTCCGATATCCATGTGTCTGCCCCTTAGTCCTGACCAACGGCGCGTTTCAGCGCTTCGATTTCTTCTTCATCCGGTTCGTCCGTGTGGATCTCCGGTTCGCGGTTCCAGTCGGCGATCAGATTCAGCACGGCCTGGATCGCCACCAGCGTGATCACGATCAGCACCATGGGCTGCAAAGTCGCGGGGATGGGCGGATTGAACGCCGAGCCATAAAGCTCCCATTTATAGAGCTTGTTGACAAAGACCTGCTTGTAGCTGCCGTAGACCAGAAAGAAGGCAAAAAGCACGACCAGCAATGTAGAGATGCAGTCAAACACCCGCTGTAGCCAGCGCGGCACCGCATCATAGAGCAGGAAAATGCGGATGTGACTGCGCTGTTGCATGGCATAAAAGCCAGAGGTCAGGAAAACGAAACTGGCAAACCAGAGCGTCATCTCATTGGCCCATTCCGTAGGTTTTTCAATGACATAGCGCAAGAAGACCTCCTAGAGCATGATAATGGTCATGATCGCGATCATCATCATGGTGACGCGCCCGATGAAAAGCGCAGCGCGGTCCACGGCACTGGCGCCTTCAAACTCCATCGCCGCCGGTTTCACCGCACGCGCGCCCAGCACAGCCAGCACCGGCGAGAGGATCAGCGCCAGCATATCGAGGATATCGATGTAGCCGCCAAACAGTCCGTTCAATCCCGGTGTCACGTCAGACCGCTGATAGATCGCTTCGACTTGTCCGCGCAGGCTTTCGCTGGTGTAGGGGATCCAGTCCAGCATGAAGGCCGGCAGATGCCAGATGACCCAGGCCATCGTACCGACAAAAGCCAAAGGGATCAGCCACTCTGATAGTCCACCGGATTTTTGCGTCATGGGATCCTCGTCTTCAGGCGTCTATTTCGTAATGGGCGATGAAGTCTGCATCTGGCTCGACGCCGATACCCGGTCCATCGGGTATGCTGACGCGTCCGCTATTGGTCTTGACCTGGCCCTGGATATCTAGCGGCTCGGCTAGCAGATTATCGCGGAACTTGTTGTCGGTCGTGTCAAACTCCAGCATCGGCTCCCAGGGGTGAAGCCCGCCGGGTAGGGGCGGCATGGCCGCAAGCAATTGCAGGTTTGTGGCAACGGCAATGGCGCTGCCCCAGACATGGTTCACCACTGGGGTGAAATGCGCGTGGCAAAGTGCCAGCACCCGCAGATATTCGCTGATCCCGCCAAGCGCGCAAACCTCTGGCTGCGCGATATCCAGACCGCGGTTCTCTAAGATCGCACGCCAGCCCCAACGGCCAAACTCGGCCTCACCGCCCGAGATATTGACCCGCAGCCCTGCGCGCAATTCGCGGTAGCCGCCATGATCTTCGGGCGCGATAGGCTCTTCGAACCAATAGGCGTCCAGTTCTTCCAGCGCGCGGCCGACGTAGAACGCATCAGAGGTGGTATAAGCGTGATTGGCGTCAACCATGAACCGAAAGTCATCGCCCACGCCACGCCGCACGGCCTCGCATAGCTTGACGTCAGGCTTGGGGCCAAAGCCTGTTTTCATCTTGGTTGCGGTAAAGCCCATATCCTTGATGGCGGCCGCTTCATCCTCGAACCGGGCCGCCAGATCATCGACCGGCTCGTCGCGCAGCATCATACCGTAGCCGTAGCAGGGCACGTCCCTGCGATGCGCGCCGCCAATCAACTTGTGCAGCGGCAGCCCCGCCACCTTGCCCGCAATATCCCACAGCGCGATATCCACGCCAGACAGGGACTGCATCGGCATGCCCTTTTGTCCATGGTCTCGCAGAAGGTTGTACACCTTGTGCCAAATCACGTCGCGGTCCATCGGATCCATACCCAGCACCATCGGCTGGATCACCTTCTCGACAATCGCCTTGTTGGCAATCGCTACATTGCCCGGACCAAAGCACTCACCCCAGCCGGTTATGCCCTCATCGGTCTGCACTTCGACAAGATGCGCAGTGCGCTTGTCATAATACTGCTGCGAATAGCCCAAAACCTCAGGCATGTCATATTGCAGTACGTGGGAAATGATGCCGGTGATATTCATGTAAACCCAGGGGCTTGAGGGAAAAACGGCAAGGCCATTGTTAAAAAACAGCCTTGCCGCAAAGTCGTCAGCTCTGCGCCGGAGCCTACTTCATAGCGCCCATGTCTTTGAGGAAGCTGATGTGGCTTTCCAGCAGGGCTTTCGCCTCAGGCGTCGTTGCAAATTCGGTCCAGCCGATCTGCACCGCGTCACGATAGGCCTGCAGATCCTCAGGGCCCCATTCGTAAAGGTTGATGCCCTTGGCGCGCAGGTCCTTGGCGGTCTGCGCGTTCTGCACTTCGTTGATCGTGGCATTGTGCAGCGCCAGGCTGTCCATCGCAACTTCCATGATCTTCTTGTGGTGCGCAGGCATCGCGTCCCAAACGGCTTTGTTACAGGTCAGGTGGTCCGCCGGCATCGAGTGGAAGCCGGGGAAGTTCGTGTGCTCGGCGATGTCGTAAAGACCCAGACCCACGTTGTTGGTCAGGTTCGCCGCATCCGCGCCATCGATGATGCCGGTTTCAAGCGCGGTGAAGATCTCGTTGAAGTCCATCACGATGGGAGAGGCGCCAAGCGCTGCGAACACTTTCGTCGCAAGGCCGGGGGGCGAGCGGAATTTCCAGTCTTTGAAGTCAGCTGCCGAAGCAATCGGCTTGTCGATGCTAGGCTCTCAGGGCCGG
>JBCCUH010000210.1:0-4091 GCA_039197405.1 Pseudomonadota bacterium | reverse complement strand
GCTTTTATGGCAGCCAGCGCTGTACAAAACGGACCACCTTTTTCACCCGGTCACTTTCAAACAGCCGCGGCGTGAAATAGGCACCCGCGGCGCGCTTGTTGACTTCAAAGACCGACGGGTAAGGTGCCACCATCGCCGAAATCTGGCTCATCTTCAGCTTGTTGGCGATGGCCAGTGACCACATTCCGATCAGCTCTCCCGCCTGCTCGCCCGCGATGGAGACGCCCACGGGGCGGCCTTTGACAACCATCACCTTGATCAGACCCCTGTTCTTGCGCTCGGCAATCAGACGGTCGTTATGATGCAGATCGAACCGCACCACTTCAAGTGCACCGCCATGGTCCTCGCGTGCCTGCGCTTCGGTCAGCCCCACTTGCGCAAGCTCGGGCTGGGTGTAGGTCGCCCAGGGAATATGCGCGGTGCTGGTCTTTGCCGGCAGCCCGAACAAGGCCGAACGGATGATCACACCGGCATGATAGCCCGCCACATGGGTGAATTGCAGCCCGCCAGCCACATCGCCGATGGCATAGACCTTGCGGTTCGTTGTCTTCAGGCTTGCATCCACCTTGATCCCGCTGCGCGTCGTCTCAATGCCTGCAGCCTCCAGATTCAGCTTGTCGATGTTGGACTTGCGCCCGACCGCCATCAACAGATGCGTACCCTTGAAGACACGCCCATCCTTTGCATGCACCTCGATCGCGCCCGCGGTGCCGGTGATCTTCTCGGCCAGCGCATTCTCTTCGATCACAAGCCCTTCGGCGCGCAGGCTGTCCAGAACAATCCCGGCCATTTCCGGATCATCCTTGCCCAGCGCCACGTCGCCCTCGATCACGGTCACTTTCGAGCCAAGCCGCAGATGCGCCTGCGCCATCTCCATACCGATGGGGCCGCCGCCGATGATCAGCAGATGCTCGGGCTGCTCGCGCAGTTGAAAAAGGGTTTCGTTGGTCTCATAGGGTACGGTTTCAAGCCCCGGGATCGGCGGCACGAAGGGCGACGAGCCTGTCGCAATCACGATCCGCCGCGCGGTGATCCGGTATGCGCCCGCCTCAACCTCACCGGAGCTGACAAAGCGTCCGTATTCGCGAATGACGCGCACGCCCAGACCTTCAAAGCGGTCCTGACTGTCTACCGGAGCGATGGTGGCGATCACATCAGCCACATGATCCTTGGCCGCCGCATAGTCCACCTTTGGCGTTACATCTGCGACGCCAAAGACGCTGGCATGCGCCTGATTGTAGGCAGCCTTGCCCGAGGCAATCAGCGCCTTGGACGGAACACAGCCGAAGTTGAGGCAATCACCACCCATCTCATGGCCTTCCAGCAGTACCACCGAGGCCCCCATCTGAACCGCGCCTGCAGCAACAGACAGACCGCCAGAGCCTGCACCGATCACCAGAATGTCCGTCTTGATCTTTTCCTGTGTCGCACTCATGGCTCAGATGTCCTTCTTGCCGGTGACGGCTTTCACAATGACCGGCAGGAATGCCAGCGCGCTGAGGCCCAGGATCGGCAGCAGAATATGCGGCTCGAAAATGATCCCAAGGTTCGGGGTTTCACCGGCCTCGAAGACCTCGCCCAGACCCGCGCCCACGGACGTGTAGACAAATGTGCCGGGGATGATGCCCAGAAAAGTCGACACAACGTAGCGGTAGAGCGGCACTTCCAGAAAGGCAGGGATCAGATTGGCCAGAAAGAACGGCACCGCAGGCACCAGACGAATGATGAAAAGCATCGACCACTGGTTCTCGTCGATCCCGTCCTTGATCTTCTTGACAGCGCCTTCGCTGTTTTCCAGCCGGGCGCCCAGCTTGTCCCCGAACCCATAGCGCGCCGCCAGAAAGATCGCCATCGCCCCCAGCGTGGCGCCAATCACGTTAAACGCAGTGCCGAAAACCGCCCCGAACAAAAAACCGCCCGTGAGCGTCGCAATGGTTGCCCCCGGCAGCGAAAACGCCACGACGGCGACGTAAATCGCGACAAACACCAGCGCGCTCAAAAGGTAGTTGCTGTCGCGGAACCCGATCAAAGCCTCGCGGTTGTCGCGCAGCGCATCAAAGCTGAGATAATCGCGCAGCGTGAACGCGCCGATGGCCGCGACCACCAGAATGGCAAGGAAGGGAAGATTGCGCAGCCAGGCCGGCTTGGGTTTGGACGTGTCGCTCATATCGCTCATTTTGGGGTCTCGTTTCATATGGTTTAACCGGTTTGCTTGAAGGATACATGCGCAAAGCGGCGCGCGGTTGATACCCTCTTCACGGGTGCTTGATCACCGCAAGGGGTTTCCGTGAACAAGGCAGCAGTCTATGTCGCGAACTGAAACATTTGCCCGCTGCGTCAATCCGCCTTTGTTGCAGAAAAAAGCACGGGCAATGGTTTGACTTATGCCCCAGATGCCTCTAGAGGACGGGCTTCGAATGACATTGGTGTTCCCGCGATTCCACGCGAGATACCACCGCAGACATGGAGACGGCGCGATGAAACGCACCTTTCAACCCTCGAACCGCGTGCGCAAGAACCGTCATGGCTTCCGCGCCCGTATGGCAACCAAAGCTGGCCGCAAAATCCTGAACGCGCGCCGCGCCAAGGGTCGCAAGTCGCTGAGCGCATAAGCGCCCGCAGCACCTGCACAGCATCATGACACCGCCGGAGACCCCATTGGCTGCCACAGCTGGGGACAGCTCGCCGGCGGTGCCTTTGCGTTTGCAGGTGTTGAAGAACCGCTCCGAGTTTCTCAAGGCCGCCCGTGCCCGGCGTCAGGGCACCACCGGTATGATGGTGCAGATGCGCGGCCGCGCCGATGGCACCGAGCATGTTGGCGTGGGCTTCACCTGCTCCAGGAAAATCGGCAATGCCGTGCAGCGCAACCGCGCCAAGCGCCGCCTGCGCGAGGCCGCACGCCTCGTTCTGCCAAATCACGGCAAACCGGGCCATGACTACGTGCTGATCGGCCGCACTGAAACCACTGCCTCCCGGCCTTTCGACGCACTGGTGAACGATCTGAAATACGCGCTCAGAAAGCTGCACGGATGAGCCCGCTCGCGCGTATAGCAGCCCTGCCTGTTCGCGCCTACCGCGCCATCTTTTCCCCATGGGTCGGGCATAACTGCCGGTATGACCCCACCTGCAGCGCCTATGCCCTTGAGGCACTGGAAAAGCATGGCGGGATCAGGGGCAGTTGGCTGGCGCTTCGGCGCATCGCGCGCTGTCATCCCTGGGGCGGCATGGGGGTCGACGACGTGCCGGACTGACCATGATCTTCTGCGAAGATCATGCCGCCTCACATCATTCTGCGAATGATGTACACAGCAAACCCGTCGCAGAAGGGTTTTACGCGCCAAAGCCTTCGCAGAAGGCTTTGCCACCGCTGCCTCGAACTGGCATATGGCGCATATGCTTGACGAGTCAGATGATATTCACCCGCTGTTCGCCGGTGCCCCCGCCACCACGGAGTTCAAGAAACTGCGCAAACGCATTGTGCGCTACACCCGCGAAGCCATCGAACACTATGGCATGATCGAGCCGGGCGCGCGCTGGCTTGTGTGCCTCTCGGGCGGCAAGGACAGTTACACCCTGCTGGCGGTTCTGCATGAACTTAAATGGCGCGGCCTGCTGCCGGTTGATCTGCTCGCGTGCAATCTCGATCAGGGCCAGCCGGGGTTTCCTGCGACGGTCCTGCCCGGGTTTCTCGAAGGCAAGGGCGTTGCGCACCGTATCGAGTATCAGGACACTTATTCCATCGTCGTGGACAAGGTCCCGCAAGGGCGCACCTTTTGTGCGCTTTGCTCGCGACTGCGGCGCGGCAATCTCTATCGTATCGCCCGCGAGGAAGGGTGCTCAGCCGTGGTTCTGGGCCATCACCGGGACGATATCCTGGAAACCTTTTTCATGAACCTCTTTCACGGTGGGCGCCTTGCGACCATGCCGCCGAAGCTGGTGAACGAGGAGGGCGATCTCTTCGTCTACCGGCCGCTGGCCCATGTGGCCGAAGCCGATTGCGAGAAATTCGCCAGGGCCATGAATTATCCCATCATACCTTGCGATCTGTGTGGCTCGCAGGACGGGTTGCAGCGCCAGCAGGTCAAACAGAT
>JBCCUH010000209.1:0-4096 GCA_039197405.1 Pseudomonadota bacterium | reverse complement strand
TGCGCATGCCCGCATAGGTCGGCTGATCCCCGGTCGAGCCGTAAGAGCCGTTGTCGATGATCATCAGGATGTAGTTGGAGGGCATGTTGTTGCCAATCGTCGGCAACGTGCCGAGGTTGGTCAGAACAGAGCCGTCCCCGTCGATGGAGATCACCAGCTTGTCCTGCGCCAGCGCCAGGCCAAACCCGATAGAGGACGCCAGACCCATCGTGCCGAGCATGTAGAAATTGGTCGGCTGATCGTCGATTGCGTGCAGTTCTTGGGATGGGATGCCGATGTTGCAGACAACCAGCTCATCTCGCAGGATCGGGGCAATGTCTTTCAGGATTTCAGAACGGATCATTGGTCGCCGTAGCCTCCCCAGAAGTTCGCATCCGTGAGGATCGCGACGGGTTTGTTGCACATGAAGGTGTACTTCAGGATCATGTCGAGCTCTTCCACGTCGGATTGCTTGTGGAAGTGGTAGGTCGGGATGTTCATTTGCGCCAGAAGCGCCTTGGTGTGCACTGCCATCTCGACCTGACAGGCAACGGGTTCGCGCAGCTCACCCCGGTAAGAAATGAGCATCGGCAGCGGCATGCGGTAGTATTGGATCAATGTCGCCAGCGTGTTG
Source organism: Pseudomonadota bacterium (assembly GCA_039197405.1). GTDB lineage: Bacteria > Pseudomonadota > Alphaproteobacteria > Rhodobacterales > Rhodobacteraceae > Planktotalea. The sequence goes on along the minus strand of JBCCUH010000209.1, from coordinate 3,483 downwards.
ATCGTCACACCGATAGCGGTGTTCTGCATGATGATTGCCGGGCGTTTGCCGCCCATCCAGGCGCCGGCGCAGAGGCCCATGCCTTCGTCTTCCTTGTTGGACGGGATATGGAAAATCTCGTCGCGCGCGTCGATCTCTTCGATCACTCCGGCCAGCTGTTTGCAGGGCACGGTTGTCACGAATGAGATGTCATTGGCGACAAGATCGTCAGTGATCTTCCTGTCGATGTTCATCGGTGTTTTGCCTTTCAGATAAACGCGCAGGTCAGGCGCGCGGACGAGGTATTCTTGATGTCACGAAGATCGGTAGACATGCACGGCGCAGGGCGCATGCCGCACGACACGCGCCGCAGTGGAGCCGAGCAGATAGTCGCTCAGACCGGGCTTGTGCGACCCCATGACGATGCAGTCGATGCCTTCTTCAGCTGCATAGTCGACAATGGTTCGGTAGGTGTGGCCCATCACGATCTCTGCTCGGATGCCTTCCAACCCGTCGGTCTTGCGCGCCAGTTGCTCGCGCGCGCGCTCGAACGCCTGATTGACCACATCGTCATCAAGATAGGCCTTCGCTGCCCCTTGCGGCGCGTCATATACATGCAGCGCGATGATCTGAGCACCGTCCTCGCGCAGGGCGCGTGCCACCTCCAGGGTCAGCGGCGAGATGTCGTGATCGAGAGCCATTGGAACGAGGATTTTTTTGTACATGCGGTGTCTCCTTTATGTGCGATGTCAGCCCTGCGGCATGAGCACGATCTTGGGTGCAGCAACGCTTGCATTGTCAAGGTCGGCGAATGCCTGTGCCCCGTCGGCGAGCTTGCGGTCTTCCGTCCAGTTCAATGCGCCGAGCCGTCCATCATAGATGGCGTGAGCCGTGTCCCGGAAATCGTCCGGCGTGTAGCAATAAGTGCCGATGAATGTAATTTCCTGCAAGGTCATACGGCGGATATCGAGCCCTGCGGTGCCCGCGCCCAGGCCGATGTGCAGGATCACACCGCCTGCTTCGGCGGCCTCAGTAGAGGCGGCGCGGGTGGCATCATAGCCGACCGCATCCACGACAACGCCGTATTGGCCGTCCGCTTTGTCGGTGACTTTGCAGTCCATCTTTTCTGCAAGGAACCGCCTGCGCATCTGGTTGAGTTCGATGATCGTGACGTCTTCGATGCCCTGCGCCCTAAGGCAGAGGGCGGCTGCCACGCCAATTGCGCCACCGCCCAGCACCAGCGCGTTGCGGGTGTTGCCGTTGCGCAGTGCGTCCATGCCGAGGCGCGCGGCATGCCAGGCCACCGCCAGCGGTTCCGCCAGCGCGGCTTTTGCCAGCGGCACATCATCGGGGACGGTGACAAGGTTGTCCGACGGCGCGCGCAGATATTCGGCAAACGCACCCTGACGGGGCGGCATCGACAGCAGTTCGCGGCTTTGGCAAATATTTGGGCGGCGCGCCATGCAAAAGCTGCAGGTGCCACAGGTGACCAGCGGGTTGACCGTCACACGCTCCCCGTCGCGCGCACCGCCAACGATATGGCCTGCCGCTTCGTGACCCAGAATCAGGGGCGCAGGGCGGCGGGGATCGGTGCCGTGATAGGCGTGCATGTCAGAGCCGCAGATGCCCACTGCATCCACGCGCACGATTTCTTCGCCCGGCGCCTCGGTCGGGGCGGGCATGTCGCGGTAGTTGAGCGTTTCCTTGCCGTCGTAAACCAGCGCTTTCATTTGGCGGTGAACCCTCCGTCTACCATCAGGACCTGCCCTGTCACAAAGCTTGATGCGTTCGAGCAAAGAAACAGGAGCGGTCCGTCCATATCTTCCATGCGGCCATTGCGGCCCACGCAGGTCTGCGCGGCATTGCGCGTGGCGCGGTCTTCATCGTCGAAGACGGCGGCAGTCAGCTCGGTCGGGAAAAAGCCCGGACCGATTGCGTTGGCAGTGATACCGTGGGGTGACCAGGCTTCTGCCATCGCGCGAGTGAGCTGGCCGATGCCCGCTTTGGAGGCACCATAGGCGATGCCGCCGGGAAAGGCGCGGGTGGTTTGCAGCGAGGCGAAATTGACGATGCGGCCCCAGCCTTTTTGCTTCATCTGCGGCACGAAGGCCTGGCTGAGAAAGAACGGCGCGCTGAGGTTCAGCGCCAGTGTCTGATCCCAGCCATCGGGCGTGACGTCATCCGCCGCCTGCCGTGTGTTCACACCGGCTGCGTGCACGAGAATGTCGGGGGCACCGAAGGGGGCCGAGATCTCATCGCGCAGTTGAGCAATTCTGTCTCGGTCAGCGACATCGGCCTGTACCGCAGCGGTATGCCCGCCAATTTCGTTGACCAGCCCGTCCAGCGCGTCTTTGCGGCGGGCCACACCCACGATCTTTGCGCCAGCATCTGCAAGCGCAAGCGCCGCACGCCGACCCAGGCCAGAGCTTGCACCGGTGATGCAGGCCACTTTGCCAGACAGGTCAAAGAGCGCGTGGGTGTCGGGCCAGATCTCAGCCATCTGCGCTCAGATCGAAGTTTTCACCAGGGAAATACTTGGCCAATCGCACATCGGCGGCGCGGGCGTGGCCTTCCATGCCTTCAAGGCGGCTGATGCGCGCGGTGGCTTCGGCAACGGCCTTGGAGCCTTCTTGATTGGCTCGCTGCCATGTGACGATCTTCATGTACTTATGCACGCTGAGGCCGCCGGTGTAGCTGGCTGCGCCGGATGTGGGCAGAACGTGGTTGGTGCCGGTCGCCTTGTCGCCGTAGCTGACGGTGGTTTCTTCCCCAAGAAAGAGCGAGCCGTAACAGGTCAGGTTCTCAAGCCACCAATCAAGGTCATCTGCTTGAACGGTCAGATGCTCGGGCGCGTATTCATCAGAGCATTTCGCCATGTCCACACGATCCTTGCAGACAATGACCTCAGCATAATCGCGCCATGCAGCGAAGGCGTTGTCGCGGTTCACTTCGGGCAGGTCATCGATGAGGCCGGGGACCATGTCCATCACCTTATTCGCCAGTTCGCGATTATCGGTGACGAGCCAAACGGGCGAGTTGTAGCCATGCTCGGCCTGGCTGACCAAGTCAGTCGCAACGATATGCGCATCGGCAGTGCTGTCGGCGAGGATCAGGCTGTCTGTCGGCCCGGCGATCATGTCGATACCGACGCGGCCAAAAAGGATGCGCTTGGCTTCCGCGACAAACTGGTTGCCAGGGCCGACAAGGATATTCGCTTTTGGCAGGCCGAAAAGCCCGAAGGTCATTGCCGCGACGCCCTGCACGCCGCCCATCGCCATGATCTTGTCTGCGCCGCAGATATGCGCGGCATAAACGATGGCAGGCGCCACGCCGACACCGGGACGCGGCGGGGAACAGGCGGTTATGTGATTGCACCCTGCGACCTTCGCGGTGGTCACGGTCATGATCGCAGAGGCGATGTGGCTGTAGCGCCCACCGGGAACATAGCAGCCAGCGGCATCTACAGGGATGGCTTTCTGGCCCGCGATGAAACCGGGCTGAATT
>JBCCUH010000208.1:0-4109 GCA_039197405.1 Pseudomonadota bacterium | reverse complement strand
GGATCATCAGTGCCCGCCGCGCCGAACTCGATTCGATAGGATTGCCGAAAGCGGGTGATCGCCGCCTCGTCCAGGATAACTTCAGAAACCGGAGCCAGTTCCACAACGTCCAGCTTTTCCACCGTGCGTTGCGTCGCCGCATCAAAGCGCCGCGCGCCGTCCAGTACATCGCCGAACAGATCCAGCCGCACCGGGCCCGAGTGGCCTGGTGGGAAGATATCTATGATGCCGCCCCGTACCGCGTAATCGCCCGGCTCCATCACCGTGGGGCTTTGCACGAACCCCATGCGCACCAGAAAAGCGCGCAGACCCTTCTCGTCGATCCGGTCGCCGACGCGTGCCGTGAACGCGGCCTCGCGCAACACATCGCGCGCCGGCACCCGCTGTGTGGCCGCATTCAGCGTCGTCAGCAGTACGAACTGTTTAGGCAGCCCCTGCACCAGCCCCGCCAGCGTCGCCATACGCGCCGCAGACACATCGGCATTGGGCGAGACGCGATCATAGGGCAGGCAATCCCACCCAGGATACGTGATCACCGGCACGTCCGGCGCAAAAAACCGCAGCGCATCACGCAAGGCCGCTAGCCGCTTGTCGTCGCGCGCCACATGCATCAAGGCACCCGGCCCGCCTTGCAATTCGCGCAGGATTAGGTGGGCGTCGTATCCTTCGGGCGCGCCAGAGACGGTGATATGTGATGCGGTCGTCATGAGGATCAGTGCATTCCCGTCAGGACCCGATCGCGCCGATGGACAGGTTCATATACATGCCCCACATGGCGGTGATGAAAATCGACACCATGCCAATGAACTGCACGACCAGCCGATGCTGGAACAGGCGTTTGTAAACCGCTTCCGGGTCCCCCTGGCAATCATGCAAAAGCCGCGCAGTGTTGAGGCTCAAAAGCCCCACCAAAGTCATTGGAAAGGCAAGCAAAAACAACGCCTGCGCAAACTCGATCCAATAGACAAACCCAAGCAGCCCGAGCGCTGTCAGCAGAAAACAGGTCAGCCCCGCAAGCCACAGCCCGGAAACCTTTCCAATGTATAGCAGGCGGTTAACATTGATCCGCACCAGATCTTCCATATCCTGCACCGCCTCGCCACCCTTGCGGCGCGCGCGTACCACCAGATCATAGGGCACGCCCAGCACCCAATGGGACGCGGACGACCACATGACGGCAAGCGCGATCCAGAACCAGAGGTTCGAGAACGAGCGCATGTCGATCAACTCAAATAGTGCAGTTCTGAGATCCAAGAAAACTCTCTTACGTGCCGCTGTTGCCAGGTTCGGCGCTCTATATCTGCCCTTGCACGCAATTCCCAGCCTTGTTCTGTGCCGGGACGCGTGCCAGATAGGCGTGACACATTTTCGATACAACCTGCCTGCCGGATCAACCAACCTGCCTGCCTGACGAGGAAGATTTCCATGACACCGACCGTTGCGCCATTTCCTGCAGCCCGGTTACGCCGCACCAGGCAAAGCTCTGCATTGCGCGCGCTTGTGCAGGAAACAACGCTGTCACCCGGCGATCTGATCTGGCCAGTCTTTGTGCGCGCAGGCACAGACGTGGAAGAACCAGTAGCCTCCATGCCCGGCGTCATGCGCCGTTCGGTCGACAAAATGGCAGAGGTGGCGCGGCATGCCGCGTCGCTTGGCATTCCCGCGATCTGCATTTTTCCGTATTCGCAGGCTGAGGATCGTTCAGACGATTGCGCGGAGGCGTGGAACCCCGACAACCTGAGCAACCGGGCCACCCGCGAGATCAAGAATGCAGTGCCCGAGATTGCGGTGATGACGGATGTGGCGCTTGATCCCTATTCCACATCAGGCCATGATGGATTTGTTGAAAACGGCGAAATCGTGAATGATCGCACAGTTGAGGCGCTGGTCAAACAGGCGCTGAGCCAGGCGGATGCAGGCACCGATATCATTGGCCCTTCCGACATGATGGATGGCCGCATTGGCGCGATCCGCACCGCTTTGGAAGACAATGGGCACAGCGCTGTCGCAATCCTGAGCTATGCCGCCAAATATGCCTCTGGCTTTTATGGCCCTTTCCGTGATGCGGTTGGCGCATCCAGCGCGCTGAAGGGCGACAAAAGCACCTATCAGATGAACCCGGCCAACTCCGATGAAGCCTTGCGCCTTGTAGAACGTGACCTGCAGGAAGGCGCCGATATGGTCATGGTCAAACCCGGCATGCCCTATCTGGATATCTGCCGGCGCGTCAAAGATCAGTTCGGCGCGCCGACCTTTGCCTATCAGGTCAGCGGCGAATACGCGATGATCATGGCTGCCGCGCAGAACGGCTGGCTCGATGGGGACAAGGTGATGATGGAAAGCCTGATGTGCTTCAAGCGGGCCGGATGTGATGGCGTTTTGAGCTATTTCGCGCCCCGCGTCGCCGAAATACTGGCAAACGGGTGACAGTGAAGCTGAAGGCTGGCATCGAGGCGTGACAGCACGCCGCCGCACAGTTATAGTTGGCGCAAATTCGGGCAAAAGACCCGGATACGTTGAGGCAAAAGCAGGAATGCACCCATGGTAGACATCAATCGCCGGGCCGTTTTGGCCGGTACGGGCGCGCTCGCGGGCGTAACACTGGCCGCGTGCAACACGCCGCAAATTCCCAATCCGCTGCACACCAAAAGTGCCACCATTGACGCACGCGTCGATCAGACACTGTCGCAGATGTATGCCGAATATCCCAAGACCCGCCCCATTGCAGCGCGCTCTGCCGGGATGCTGGTCATGCCACTGATCACCGAAGCGGGGCTGGGCCTTGGCGGCGGCTTTGGCCGCGGCGCGCTGCGCATCGGCGGGGTGTCGGTGGAATACTACTCTGCAACAAAAGCGAATTTCGGCATTCAGATCGGCGCGAACCAATATGCCCATGTTCTGTTTTTCATGACAGAAGACGCGCTGGCTGACTTCCGCCAGAGCGATGGCTGGGCGGCGGGCGCGGAAGTGGATGCCTCCTTCCTCAGCGGCGGCGAGACGCTGGGCACGGATACGGCAACGGCCATGTCGCCGGTTGTCGGCATCATTTTCGGTCAGGCAGGCGTGCGCCTTGGCGCAACGCTGGAAGGCACCAAGTACAGCCGAATTCGCGCGCAATAACTCCGCACGCTTCGGCAAGTGGACGGCAAGACGACCAGGCAGGAATTGAGGCGCGGGATCAGGGGCTCTGCCCCTCGCCGCGTTGCGGCTCACCCCGGGATATTTCCAGACCAAAGATGCATCCCCGATGGCCAGTTTGCAGCGCGTATTCGCGTTGCGCCCAACATGCAGTTTCTGCTAGTGTTTCAGCTAACAAGATATAGCGCGCAGCAGACAGGGCAGTTACGTGAACGACACCCCGGAAACACCTGAAAACGAAGACGAAAACCCGATTGAGCGCTCTGCATACACGGGACCTTCGATTTCAATCACTCAGGAAATGAAGACCTCGTATCTGGATTACGCGATGAGCGTGATCGTGAGCCGGGCGATTCCTGATCTTCGCGACGGGCTGAAACCCGTGCATCGACGCATTCTTTACGCGATGCATGAAAGCGGAAATTCCCACGACAAGAGCTATCGCAAATCGGCGCGCCCCGTCGGGGATGTCATGGGTAAATACCACCCGCATGGCGATGGGGCGATCTATGATGCGCTGGTGCGTATGGCGCAGGATTTCTCCATGTCGCTGCCGCTGCTGGACGGGCAAGGCAACTTTGGCTCCATGGATGGGGATAACCCGGCTGCCATGCGCTATACCGAAGTGCGCATGGACAAACCCGCGGCCTTCCTATTGTCCGATATTGACAAGGAAACGGTCGATTTTCAGGATAATTACGACGGAAAAGACCGAGAACCAACAGTTCTGCCTGCGCGCTTTCCGAATATGCTGGTCAATGGCGCGGGCGGTATCGCCGTGGGCATGGCCACCAACATTCCACCGCATAATCTGGGTGAAGTGGTGGATGCGACCCTTGCACTGATTGATGACCCTGACCTCAGCTCCGAACAGTTGATCGACTATGTGCCAGGCCCCGATTTCCCGACAGGTGGCATCATGCTGGGCCGCTCTGGCGCGCGCAAAGCCTATCTTGAAGTGGCCGTGGCTG
>JBCCUH010000207.1:0-4114 GCA_039197405.1 Pseudomonadota bacterium | reverse complement strand
CCATGGGCCGTGACACAGGCCCCGCTATTCTGACCGCCGCCTTGATGCTGGCCGAGACGCCTGAGGCGCAGATGCTGGTCTTGCCCTCGGATCATGTGATTTCCGATCTGGCGGCGTTCCATCAGGCGATTGCTGCCGGGGCCAAGGTGGCTACAGACGGCACGCTGGTCACCTTTGGCGTGACCCCCACAAGGCCAGAAACCGGCTACGGCTATCTGGAATTGTCGGCACAGCCCGAGGGCACCACCCCGATCAAGCTGGCCAGCTTCCGCGAGAAACCTGACGCGGCGACCGCGCAAACCATGCTGGAGGCGGGCAATTTCCTGTGGAATGCCGGGATCTTCCTGGCCCGCGCCGCAGACATCGTTGATGCGTTCAAAACCCATGCGCCTGATCTGCTGGGTCCTTGCCAGGCTGCCATAGAGAACGGCGCCAAGGATTTGGATTTTTTCCGTTTGGGATCAGATGATTACGGGACAGCAAACGCGATCTCTTTCGACTATGCCGTGATGGAGAATGCTGAAAGCGTCATGGCCGTGCCACTGGAAAGCGGCTGGTCTGATCTGGGGGCCTGGGACGCGCTGTGGCAAGCCTCTGGGCCCGACGCGGATGGTGTGGCCGCCACCGGGCCTGTGACCGCGATAGACTGCAAGGACAGCTACCTGCGCTCGGAAGATGAGGGCATGCAGCTCGTTGGTCTGGGGCTCGATGGCATCGTCGCGGTGGCCATGCGCGACGCGGTGCTGGTGGCAGACAAATCCCGCACCCAGGACGTGAAACTGGTGGTGGAGGCTCTGCGGGCGCAAAACACCCCGCAGGCCGACAATTATCCGCGCTTTCACCGCCCCTGGGGCTGGTATGAAACGCTGTGTCTGAGCACGCGGTTTCAGGTCAAACGCATCATGGTCAAACCGGGCGGCATTCTGAGCCTGCAAAGCCATCACCACCGCTCCGAGCATTGGATCGTCGTGGAGGGCACAGCCGAGGTCACGATCGACGACAAGGTCAAGCTGGTGACGGAAAATGAGGGGGTTTATATCCCCTTAGGTGCTGTGCACCGCATGGCCAATCCCGGCAAGCTGCCGATGTATCTGATCGAGGTGCAAACGGGCAGCTATTTGGGCGAAGATGACATCACCCGCTACGAGGATGTTTATAACCGCGCCTAAATACAGGGTGAATCTGGCCGAATTCCCAGCCGTCGTCTCATGGTCGAAAACGGCCTGTAAAAAGGCAAAGCTCTTATAATCCCTATATTATTGTCATAAATTCGCCCGAGTCGGTGTATACTCCCGCCTTCACTCAATATCTGCAGTCAGGCTTTTTTTAATGAGTAATGTTCCTACAGACCTCTCCTCTGAGAGCGATATCGCCATTGTCGGCATGGCGGCGCATCTTCCCGGTGCCCATACGCTTGAGGATTATTGGTCCAACCTTCAAAACGGCATTGAATCGATCCGCCAGCTGACGCGTGAGGAACTTCTGGCCGCCGGAGAGGCCGAACATCGCCTGAACCGTGACGATTATGTGCCTGCCGCGGCCCCCCTGGACGGGTTTGAGCAGTTTGACGCGGAATTCTTTGGCCTGTCGCCGAAAGAAGCCGCGATCATGGACCCGCAGCACCGCCGCTTTCTGGAAGTCTCCTGGGAGGCTTTGGAAAATGCAGGCCACATGCCCGAGAACACAGATGGCCCCATCGGGGTCTATGGCGGCTGCGGCATGGGCAGCTATTTCTATTTCAACATCTGCTCAAACCCCGATCTGGTCGATGATGTGGGCATGTTCCTGTTGCGCCATACCGGCAATGACAAGGATTTCCTGGCCACAAGGCTGAGCCATATTCTCGATCTCAAGGGCCCGTCTGTGAACTTGCAGACCGCGTGCTCGACCTCGCTGGTGGCCACCCATTACGCCACGCAGGCGCTGTTGACGGGCGAATGCGATATCGCGCTGGCCGGTGGTGTCACGATCGAGCTGCCGCAAGATCGCGGCTATATCTACAAAGAAGGCGAAGTGCTCTCGCCCGATGGTCATTGCCACGCGTTTGACCACCGCGCGCAAGGCACGGTCTTTGGCTCTGGCGCAGGCGTTGTCGTGCTGCGCCGCCTGACGGATGCCATTGCCGATGGCGATCATATCTGGGCCGTCATCAAAGGCTCGGCCATCAACAATGACGGCGCCGACAAGGCGGGCTACCTGGCCCCCTCCGTTGACGGGCAAGCCGCCGCCATCGCAGAGGCGCAAGCCGTCGCAGGCGTCGAAGCCGATACGGTCGATTACATCGAATGCCACGGCACTGGCACCTATCTGGGCGATCCCATCGAAGTGGCCGCATTAACGCAGGCCTTCAACGAGACCACCGAGGAAGAAGGGTTCTGCCGTTTAGGGTCTGTAAAAACCAATATCGGCCATCTGGACACCGCCGCAGGCGTTGCCGGTCTGATCAAGACCTCACTGTCTTTGCATAACAAACAGATCCCCGCCTCCCTGGGCTACGAGAAGCCCAACCCGGCGATTGATTTTGAGACCTCGCCCTTCCGGGTCAATGACAGGCTCAGCGATTGGGTGTCTCATAAAGGACCCCGGCGCGCGGGTGTGAACTCGCTGGGTGTGGGCGGCACCAATGCCCATGTCGTCTTGCAAGAAGCGCCCGCGCGCGTGGCCTCGGAAGACAGTGACTGGCCGTTCCAGCTGCTGACGATCTCTGGCCGCACGAAAGGCGCGCTGGATGCCAATGCCAAGGCCCTGGCCGCGCATCTGCGGGCCAATCCCGAGCAATCTCTGGCCGATATCGCCTGGACCCTGAAGGAAGGGCGCCGCGGGTTTGAGCATCGCCGCGTCATCGTGGCGGAAACCCATGAACACGCCGCAGCCCTTCTGGACGAAAATGACCCCCGCCGGGCGTTCAGCCATTCGGTGATCGGGGCCAAGCCGGATCATGTGTTCATGTTCCCCGGCGGCGGCGCGCAATATGCCGGAATGGCCCGCGATTTGTACGAAACAGAGCCTGTTTTCGCCGAATGGATGGACCGGGGCCTTGAGATCCTGCAGCCCAAGCTGGATTACGACATCCGCGCCTTATGGCTGCCGGAACTGGACCAGATCGAGGCCGCTGACGCCAAGCTGACGCGCCCTTCCGTGCAATTGCCGCTGATCATGATCGTCGAATATGCGCTGGCGCAGCTTTGGATGAGCTGGGGCGTGACCCCCGCAGCACTTGTGGGCCATTCCATGGGCGAAAACACCGCCGCCTGTGTCTCGGGCGTGATGAGCTTTGAGGATTGTATCGGCCTTGTGCATCTGCGCGGCACACTTTTTGACACCGTGCCCGAGGGCGGCATGTTGTCCGTGGTCCTGCCCGCGGATGAGCTGGAGCCGTTTCTGGGCGAGGATCTGGATCTGGGCGCGGTCAACGCGCCGAACCTCAGTGTCGCCACGGGCCCGCAAGCGGCTTTGGACGCGCTGGAGACCCGCCTCAAGGCCAAGGATATCGACTATCAGCGCATCCAGATCGACATTGCCGCCCATTCGCGGATGTTAGAGCCTATTTTGCAGGAATTTGGCGACTATCTGCGCTCTATTCAGCTGAACGCGCCGCAGATTCCGTTCACCTCGAACCGCACCGGGGCCTATATCACCGACGCCGAGGCGATGAATCCGGACTATTGGGTGGGCCATCTGCGCGGCACCGTGCATTTCGCCGATTGCATCACCACCCTGAGCGAGAAACCCTCTCGCTGCTTTATCGAAGTGGGTCCTGGCAAGGCCATGGCCGCTTTGGCAGGCCAGCATGACAAGGTCGCGGCCAATCAGGTGGTCTCATCGCTGCGCCATCCCAAGGATGACGTGGCCGATGACGCGTATTTCATGGCGATGCTCGGCCGTATCTGGGCTGTAGGTGGCACGTTTGACTGGGATCAGGTCTGGGGCGAGGCACGCCGCAACCGCGTGGTTCTGCCAAGCTATGCCTTCCAGCATGCGCCAGCGTACTGCCCGCCAGAAATAAGGCTCCACATCAGACGGAATCAGCTTCCGCATCATGGTCCAGATCGAGACCGTCTCCTTTAAAGTGCGATAAGGATTTTCTAAGGGTTTGTCCATTGCTAAGGGATGG
>JBCCUH010000206.1:0-4148 GCA_039197405.1 Pseudomonadota bacterium | reverse complement strand
GAAAAACCCCGGTTTGATCATGGGGCTGTTCTTTGCCGGCTACGGCGTCTCGCGGTTCATTGTCGAGTTCTTCCGCCAGCCTGACGCGCAGTTTGTCACAGCCGACAACCCTCTGGGCCTGGCCTGGCACATGGGCGGCTGGGGTCTGACCATGGGTCAGATCCTTTGCATCCCGATGATCCTGCTGGGCCTCTATTTCGTGCTGGGCGCACGCCGGACGTGACCCCGCTTTGCGCGCATCTCAAGGCGCAAATCGCGCGCACGGGACCCATCAGCGTCGCCGAGTTCATGGCGACCTGCCTGCTTCATCCCGAACACGGCTATTACAGTACAGGCCACCCCATCGGGCGCAGAGGTGACTTCGTGACAGCGCCGGAAATCAGCCAGATGTTTGGCGAGATGCTGGGCCTCGCTCTTGCCCAAAGCTGGATGGATCAGGGCGCGCCGGAGGCTTGCGCGCTGGTCGAACTGGGCCCTGGCAAAGGCACGCTCATGGCCGATGTGCTGCGCACGATCAGGGCCGTGCCCGGCTTTGCCGAGGCGGTGCAGGTGCATCTTGTCGAAGCCTCTCCCAGCCTGAAAGCCGCGCAACATCAGGCGCTGCAGGGCACCCCGGCGCAATGGCATGACACCGTTGACACGCTGCCGGGCGATCTGCCTGTCTTCCTGATCGCCAATGAATTCTTCGACGCATTGCCCATCCGCCAGTTTCAGCGCGCCGAAAATGGCTGGCGCGAACGTCAGATCGGGTTGCACGAAGCGGAACTGTCCTTCGGCCTTTCCGCACCCGCGCCCCTTGCCGCCCTCGATCACCGGCTGGACGACACCAAACCCGGCGATCTTGTCGAAACCTGCCCTGCCGCCCATCCCATCCTTCAGACCATCGGGGCACGGATCGAGGCAAATGGCGGCGCCGCGCTGATCTTTGACTATGGCGACTGGCGCTCGCTCGGTGACACGTTGCAGGCCATCCGCAAACATGAAACCGTGCATCCGCTCAGCGCCCCCGGTGACACCGATCTCACGGCCCATGTGGATTTCGAGGCGCTGGTACGGGATCTGCCCTGCGCGCACAGCCGCCTCAGCACACAAGGCGTGGTACTGGAACGGCTGGGCATAACCCAGCGGGCGCAGAGCCTTGCAGAAGGTCTCGACGCCGAAGCACTTGAAAACCACATTGCTGCGCACCGCCGCTTGACGCATCCGGGCGAAATGGGGACGGTGTTCAAGTCCATCGCGCTTTTCCCAAGTCGCGGCGCACCACCTCCGGGATATGAACAATGAGCCTTGAAATCCTGCGATCCGACGCTTTGCACGATCTTGACCACGGGTTTTTCACCCGCAAGGGCGGCGCTTCGTCAGGTGTGTTCGAAGGGTTGAACTGCGGATCAGGCTCTTCCGATCAGGCCGAGATTGTCTCGATCAACCGCACCCGCGTTGCCGAAGCAATGGGCGTTGCGCCCAAGGCTCTGGTCGGCGTGCATCAGCATCACTCCGCCGATGTCGCCGTGATCACCGGCCCGACCCACGAAAGACCAAAGGCCGACGCGATGGTCAGCAATGTTCCAGGCGTCGCCCTGAGCATTCTGACCGCCGACTGCCAGCCGGTGCTTTTTGCCGATCCGCAAGCGGGCGTTGTTGGCGCAGCCCACGCCGGCTGGAAAGGCGCTTTGAACGGAATTCTGCACAACACTGTGGCGGCAATGGAGGCGCTGGGGGCACGGCGGCAGCAGATCACCGCAGTGATCGGCCCGTGTATTTCGCAGCGCGCCTATGAAGTCGGCCCTGAGTTCTTCGACGACTTTCTCATCGAGGATCAAAGCTTTTCGCGATTCTTCGCCAATGGCGCAGGCGACAAGATGCAGTTCGATCTGCCCGGCTATGGCCTGCACATGCTGCGCGCCGCTGGCGTCGGGCAGGCCGAATGGACCGGTCATTGCACCTACACCGACGAGACGCGGTTCTTTTCCTACCGGCGCGCGACACATCGCCGTGAAGCCGATTACGGGCGTCTGATCTCGGTCATCAGGCTGTGAACACTCCGCCTTGTGCGAGCCGCTGCTAACCAGAAACTTCCAAACCCGCGCCACACCAACGCCCCAATTGAACGGCATCACCGTTGCCAAGCAGTGAACAACAGCCGCCAATGAAAGGCATTGAGAATGAAACCCAAGGCCCGCTTTATCGCCTCTGTGACCAAGACCTCCAAGACACAGATACCTGCGCTTCCGTTCCAGCGCGGCGCACGGCGCGCGGCCTTTATCGCCAAGCGAAATGCAGCGCCCGCCAAGCAAAAGACCGCGTAGCGCAGGACGACACCCCTTACAGGTCTGACCCAAGACCCCAAGCCTTCGATTCGGCTTGGATCTGTACCCTCAAGGCCAGCTCCGGCCTGAATTATGGCAGTTTTGCCCCGTTGCGGCGAAACAAAACCAGTGTAACCAGTAGGATTGATACCCGATGCGAGCAAAACCCTCCCGGATTTTGACAGACCCGATCCAGCCCACTACCTGATTATTCAGGAATTGACTCAACTTTGTCTTTTCTGTCGTTGTCGGTGGGGGCCGACGCGGAAAAGCCTATTGATTTAGGTATTCGCCATGGCGTCCCATCTTACTCCTGCCCTGCGGGCAGAAGGCACATTTTCTGTTCCGGTCAAGTCGGATCGGTTTGCTCAAACGGACGGGCGATCTCAGCGCACCCAACCTCTCATGCGCAAATTCGAGATCGCCAGTCTGCTTCCCTGCGGAAGCACGCGCACCTCGCACCATCTTGCGCCCTCCACCGAGCTTTTTGAAGCCACCAGCACCGCTTTCGCGCGCGGTACGCTGATCAACGCGCCGGGTGGCCCCATCGCGGTGGAAGACCTGATCCCCGGCGACCGGATAGAAACCGTCGACGGCAGGATTTGCCCGGTCGTCTGGATCGGCTCCACCACATATGTTCCGGCACAGACCGCTCCGGCAACGACGCTGACACGGCTGATCCGGCTGCTCGACGGCGGCTTCGGCGCACATACGAACCTTGGCGATCTGATGCTTGGCCCGGCGGCCCGCCTTGTGCAGCGGCGCAGCGCATTGGAACACTCAATCGGTGTCAGCGCAGTTCTGACCCCGATCCACGATTTCGAAGACGGTCACACAGCGGTCGAGATCACACCGCCCAGCCCGGTGCGGCTCTTTCACCTGCGCCTGCCCGCGCATGCGGCCATCTACGCAGGCGGGCGCCCGGTGGAAACCTACCATCCGGGCAAACTCGATGTTGACGCGATGGGCGAAAACATGCGCTCGCTCTTTTTGTCACTGTTTCCGGACGTGGAAACCTTTGACGACTTCGGCCCGCTCAACTACCCGCGCATGTCACGCGAGACGCTGGAAAGCCTGATGCGTTACTAAGCTCAGGATCAGGCAGACCGGCTCAGCCGGTCTTCCATCACGTCAAATGGCACGCCTGGCTCATCCTTGGCATCACGGATCACCAGCGAGGTTTTGACGCTGGCCACATTGTCCGTTGTCAAAAGCTCGGAGGTCAGAAAGCTCTGAAATGAACTCAGATCGGGTGCCACACATTTCAGGATGAAATCCACCTCGCCGTTCAGCATGTGGCACTCACGGACCAGCGGCCAGCGGTTGCATTGCGCCTCAAACGCGCTGAGATCGCTTTCCGCCTGGCTTTGCAGACCGACCATCGCGAAAACCTGGACCTCAAAGCCCAGCTCACGCGCATCGACATCCGCGTGATACCCTTTGATATAGCCCTGTTCTTCCAGCGTGCGCACACGCCGCAGACAAGGCGGCGCTGAAATGCCGACGCGTTTTGCCAGTTCCACATTCGTCATGCGGCCATCGGCCTGTAACTCCGCGAGAATTTTGCGATCAATGGGATCCAGACGCGTGCTCGCCATGACTTCACTCCAAGTTCAGATTTAGCCGATATATCTCACTATCAGCGCAGCGCGCAATAATATTTCGTGGTGGCGCAAGAAAATTATTCGATCCATGCGCGCGTTCAAGAGCTGGTGATCACTGCGATAGGCGCCGTTGCCACCTTCCAGCCGCGCGGGAATCTGTCTATATCTGCACTTCGATCTACTGCGAAGGAAACACTGCCATGTCCGAGACCCGCCACACCAAAGTTCTGATCATCGG
>JBCCUH010000205.1:0-4157 GCA_039197405.1 Pseudomonadota bacterium | reverse complement strand
GCGCCAAATATGATCTGAAATACTACGTTGATATGGGCAAAGAGCTTCAGGCCGCTGGCGCGCATGTGCTGGGCCTGAAGGATATGGCCGGTCTTTTGAAACCTGCCTCTGCCCGCGTGTTGATCAAAGCGCTGAAGGAAGAGGTCGGCCTGCCGATCCATTTCCACACCCATGACACGGCAGGCATCGCCTGCGCGACAATCCTTGCTGCCGCTGAAGCTGGCGTGGATGCAGCTGACTGCGCGATGGATGCTTTGTCGGGCAACACCTCTCAGGCGACGCTTGGCACGATCGTGGAAAGCCTGCGCCACACCGATCGCGACACCGGGCTGGATATCGAAGCGGTGCGCGAAGTCTCCGACTATTGGGAACAGGTGCGCGCGCAATATGCGGCCTTTGAGACAGGGCAGCAGGCCCCCTCCTCCGAGGTCTATCTGCACGAGATGCCGGGGGGTCAGTTTACCAACCTCAAAGCGCAGGCGCGTTCACTGGGGCTGGAAGACCGCTGGCCCGAGGTCGCGCAGACCTATGCGGATGTGAACCAGATGTTCGGGGATATCGTGAAGGTCACGCCCTCATCCAAAGTGGTGGGCGACATGGCACTGATGATGGTCAGCCAGGGGCTGACGCGCGCCGAGGTGGAGGACCCATCAACGGACGTCGCCTTTCCCGACAGCGTCGTGGACATGATGCGCGGCAATCTGGGCCAACCGCCCGGAGGCTTTCCGAAAGCGCTGATCAAAAAGGTTCTGAAAGGCGACAAACCCAGCCTTGAGCGCCCCGGCAAGCATCTGGCCCCGGTAGATCTTGACGCGGCCCGTGCCGATCTTTCCGGGCAACTGGAAGGTAAGAAAGTCGATGGCGAGGATCTGAACGGCTATCTGATGTATCCCAAGGTGTTTCTCGACTATATGGGTCGCCACCGCACCTATGGCCCTGTGCGCACCCTGCCGACAAACACCTTCTTTTATGGGATGGAACCAGGCGAAGAAATCACCGCAGAGATCGATCCGGGCAAGACCCTGGAGATCCGCTTGCAGGCGGTTGGTGAAACCCATGAGGACGGCGAAGTGCGGGTGTTCTTTGAACTCAACGGTCAGCCGCGTATCGTGCGTGTGCCCAACCGTTCGGCGGCAGCCAGCTCAGCGGCCCGGCCCAAGGCGGAGCTGGGCAATGATGCCCATATCGGCGCGCCGATGCCCGGTGTCGTGGCCACGGTGGTGGCAGTCGCAGGCCAGCCGGTGAAAGAGGGCGATCTGCTGCTCACCATCGAGGCGATGAAGATGGAAACCGGCATTCACGCAGAGCGCGACGCGGTGGTCAAGGCCGTGCATATCAGTGCCGGTGCGCAGATTGATGCCAAAGACCTGCTGGTCGAATTTGAGTGATCTGAGTGAGTGCCGCTTGCGCGGCACCCATGATGCGCGCTGACGCGCAGGATGGGGGCGCGGCCCCCGTCTCTTTGCAAGAGACACCCCCGAGGTATTTACGGACCGAAGAAGCGGGACCTATCAGGTTGCGGGGACGGCATTGGCCTGCGGCATGATCATCCTGAGCGCCATTGGCCTTGTTTTTCTGGGTATGTTTTGAGCGACAAAAAAATGTCGCAACGGGGGTGAATTTCCTCTTGCAGCGATCAGGCGCTCGGACTAGATACGGCTCACCCAAGGAAGCGGGCGTAGCTCAGGGGTAGAGCATAACCTTGCCAAGGTTAGGGTCGGGCGTTCGAATCGCCTCGCCCGCTCCAACATCCTCTCGGATCGAGAGGCCGACAGGGCCACCTTCGGGTGGCCCTTCGTCATTCCGGCCCTTTGCAAATTGCACTCGAATGGCCCTCGCGGCGCTGCCCCTTGCCAGATCGCACTTGTTTGGCCACCATCTGCAAAACGCGCAAAAACTCAGTGTATCGGGGGGGACCATGACCATTCAGAGAATTCTGACGAAAGCCTTGATTGGCTTTGCAGGTGCCGCCATGTCTTTGGCAGCGCCGGCCAATGCGGGGCAGCCCTTTACCTTTGCCGGCACTGTCGTGGCACGCGATCTGACCGGGATTTCCTATCAGGCGGCAGGCTGCATCGCGGCTGTCTCCGAGGCGGCCAAACGCAGCGGCAGGGCCAAGGCGGGCGATGTCATGGTGGCGCTGGATGCGCAGGCGGCAGAGCTGGCATTGGCCACGGCGCGGGCGCGGCTCGATGATCTGGAAGCGGCGGTTGCCGAAAGGCAGCTGGCCATTGATGCGGCCATTGCCAATGTGAGCCGCCGCGCGCAGGAGCGCGATCTGGTGTCCAAGGAATTTGCACGTAACGAGCAGATTTTCCGCCGCGGGCTGGTCAATGAGGCCACGATGGAAGGCGTTGAAGCGCGGATGATGAATGCAAATTTCGCCGCCGATCAGGCAAGCGAAGCGCTGGCCAGCGCGCGTTCGGCCAAGACCCGCGCCGAGATTGCTCTTGGCATCGGGCTGCTTGATCTGCAATCGCAGCAGGACAAGCTGGAGGATCTGACGCTGCGCGCGCCTTTTGACGGGGTGCTGCTGGGGTTTGCGCCCAATGTCGGGGAATGCGTGAGCGCAGGCGCGCAAGCCGCGCAGATCTATGCCACGGACAGCAAATCGGTCGAGGTCTTTGTGCGCGTCAACCAATTGGTCACGCAGGCCGCTGGCGGCGTGGCGGTGGGCGCGCCGGTCACAATCTCGCGCATCAACGGCGATACCTGCGGCGGTACGTTCACGTGGATCGGCACGCGCGCCGATCTGGAGAATCAATTTGTGAAATCCACCATCGATGTCGACCCGGACTGTGCTCCGCAGCTGTTTCTCAATGAGGCGGTGGAGGTGGAAACGCTTCCCGATCCGGTCTGATCTCGAATGGATAACGCGTTGGATTTAAAGGATCTTGTGACGGTGCGCCGGGATTTCCATCGCCATCCCGAGCTTGGCTTTCAGGAACGGCGCACCAAGGCGCAGGTTGCGGGGTATTTGCGTGCGCTGGGGCTGGAGGTGCATGAGGGCGTGGGCGTCATTGGCGTGCTGCGTGCGGGCACCGGCAATCGCGCGATCGGGCTGCGGGCCGATATGGATGCGTTGCCGATCGCCGAGGCCAGTAGCCATGCCTACCCGTCGCAAAACCCCGGTGTCATGCATGCCTGCGGTCATGACGGCCATATGACCATGCTGCTGGGGGCGGCGCGCGATCTGGCGGCGCGGCGGGATTTTGACGGCACGGTGGTGTTTGTCTTTCAGCCGAATGAAGAGCACGGGCTGGGCGCGCAGGCGATGATCGAGGACGGTGTGTTGGAGCGGCACCCGGTGGATGAAATCTATGCCATTCACAACCTGCCGGGCGCGCCTTTGGGGCAGGTCTCGACCCGCGAAGGGTTGATTTGCGCCTCAGAGACACTGTTTGAGATTACCGTGACCGGTCAGGGCGGGCATGCGTCGATGCCGCAGGCAGGGCGTGATGCATTGAGCATTGGCGCCGAGATGGTGCTGGCCTTGCAAACCATCGTCTCGCGCAAGCTGGCGCCCGGCGCAGGTGCGGTTATTTCGGTCACGGAGTTTATCACGGATGGGCAGCGCAATGTGCTGCCGGGTCAGGCTGTGCTGAAAGGCGATGTGCGTGCGCGCAGCCCCGAAGACCGCGCAGAGATTGGCGCGCTGATGCGGCAGCTTTGCGCGGGCATTGCGGCGGCGCATGGGGTGCGCGCCGATGTCAGCTACCGCGCAGAGTTCATCGAAACGCGCAATGCGGCAGAGCCTGCGAGGGCAGTCTTGCGGGCAGCTAAGGCGGCGGGGCTGGAGGCGCAGAGGCGCGCAGAGCCGATGAGTTTTTCAGAAGATTTCGCGCATTTCGCCGCGGCGGTGCCAGGATGTTTTTTGTTGCTGGGCAATGGGACTGAAGGTGCATATGGGCAGCCGCTGCATGCGGATGACTATGATTTCAACGACGATCTGCTGCCCATTGGCGCGCAGCTCTGGTCCGCGATTGTCAGAGATCGGCTGCCTGCAAACTAAGGGTGGCGTTTTGGGCTTGTCCTTTGCGCGCGCGGCGCGTTCACTCGGCCCCGGTGCAACACGGATGCAGGACACGAGCCGACTATGACCCAGCCCCCCAACACGCGCCGCGCGGCGGACCATCTTGTCGATTTGCTGATTGCTC
>JBCCUH010000204.1:0-4167 GCA_039197405.1 Pseudomonadota bacterium | reverse complement strand
GTCATCGTGTCATCCAGCCAGAGCGCGTAAAACTCATTTCCCAGATCATAGTGATAGCTGATGTTCTTCTTGGCCTGCTCTTTGTTATTGCGCTGCATCCAGAAACGGAACTTTTCGAACAGGCGCACCAGCCCCTGCCCTGGAAACCCGTCATACACCTCTTCATTGCCCTCGTGCACCACATCCATGAAGGCCTGCAAATCCGGCGTAGACCAGTCGCCATCAAGATAGGCATCGCAAAATCCAAGATCACCTTCGCGAATGAGCCGGGCAAAAAGATCGTCCGAATGCACATGCACTTCGGCCACATGCCCGGGATTTTTTCCTTCAGCGCGGAAGCGGCGACCATCAGGTAGAATAAAATCCACCCGTCCATTGTTCAGGCTTTGTGTCATCGCGAAGACCTGCGCGAAGTAGCGCGGCAAGCTTCGTTGGCCATCCGTTGTGGTCAAATATGTCATGCGCCCCCCGATCGGTGCATTGATTGCAGCTTGCACGCTGCTGATTTTGGATCATTTTTTGCGATTTTGGATATCGGCACAAGAATTTTTCCTGGCTACCGGTTCTCATAAGCGCTCAGGGCGCGGTCCCTGCCGTCCCGCGCAGAGACGATAGCCTGCGGATAGGCGTCTGCGGCGCGCAGCTGCCAACTCTTGGGGATCGCCTCGAAATAGCTCAGCGCGGTTTCGCTGGGGTGATCATCGCCTTCGGCGATCCACGCCTTGGCGTATTCTCCGTCCTGATCGAACTTCTCCAGCTGTGTTTCCGGATTGAACACGCGAAAATACGGCGAGGCGTCAGGACCCGAGCCTGCCGACCACTGCCAACCCATCGCATTGCTGGCCGGGTCCCAGTCAATCAGGCAGTCCGCGAACCAGTTCAATCCGATTTTCCAATGGGACATCAGATGCTTAGTCAGATAGCTGGCAACAATCATCCGGCCCCGATTGTGCATCGTTCCGGTAACATACATCTCGCGCAAAGCCGCATCGACAAAGCGCATTCCGGTGCGCCCTTGCTTCCAGGCTTGCACCTCCGCACGGCCTTCGTCCTCGTTCCAGGGGAAGCGGTCCCAGTCGGGTTTCCAGTTACGGCTGGTTATCTCAGGCGTGTGATGCATCAGGTGATAGGCAAATTCGCGCCAGACCAGTTCCTTCAGAAAGGTTTCCGCGCCGCGCTTGCCGTCGTGCAGTGCACGCAGCCCCGCGTGCCAGCAAACGTGAGGCGAAATCTCGCCAAGTGCGAGGTTTTCGCTCAGGCGGGATGTGCCGGGAACCGCCGGTCTGTCGCGGTTCTGGGCATAATCGGCGATCCAGTTGTCCATGAAACTGGCCAGCCTGTCCTGCGCCGCCTGCTCGCCCACCCGCGCATGTCCAGCGACGATCGCAGCACCGCGCTTCATTGCCGCGCCCAGCTGCCAGTCGTCCAAGCTGTCCGACGCAGGCCAGCTATCCGGTGCAGGGATGCGCCCTGGTGCGCTGAGCGGCGCGTCAACGTCGCGGGTTTTGACCGATTTCCAGAAAGGCGTATAGACCTTGTAGAAGCCGCCGGTTTTCGTCTCGGCCGTCCAGGGCTCGAACATCAGATGCCCGCCAAAACTGCGCGCGTCGATGCCTTGCTCTTTCAGCGCCGCCTTCACCGACGTATCCTGCTGAACGCTATCTGGATCATAAAGGCGCGACCAGTAAACAGCGTCCGCACCGGTCTCGCTAATAAGCGATTGCAGGCATTTCAGCGCATCGCCGCTGCGCAGCACAAGCCCGCTTCCACAATCCTCCAGCGTCGCAGCAAAATGGCCAAGTCCTTCACCCAACCGCCATTTGGGTGCCGCTCCCAGCGTGTCTGTCACCTCATCCCGGATATAGACCGGGATCACCGGGCCGCCGCGTTTGATTGCCGCCATCAACGCAGGGTGATCGGTCAGCCGCAAATCCCGTCGCAGCCAAAGGAGTGTTGGTTGTGCCATTCGTATCGCGCGCCTTTGCCTTTTTGATAGGAGTACGCAGCGCGCGCGGGATCAGATCAAAGAATCTCGTCTAACGCATTCAAAAGCTGATCTATTTCATCTTTGGACGTGTAATGCACGAAACTCAGGCGCAAGACGCCTTTGGCCATGTCCACGGCCATCGCTTTCAGCGGGCGTTGCGCGTAGAAATCGCCCCCGCCCGCCATGATGCCAAGCGGGGCCAGTTTGGCAGCCAGCGCTTCTGCGTTGGATTGCGTGGCCAGCGCCACAGTAGGCGCGCGGCGATCCGCATCGGCGGGGCCAATCAGCCGTACGGAGTTTTTGGACGCGGCATAGTCCAGCAGCGGCTGCAACAACGCTACCTCATGGGCGCGCATCAGATCATGCACCGCTGCACCGCGTTCTGCAGGCGCTCCGCCCACCCCATGATGCGCGGCCAGCGCATCGATGTAGTCGGCCATGCCGGCACTGGCGGCGACCTGTGCGTGATCGGGGCCTGCTGGGGTGAACCGCTGATAAAGGGTGCCTGCGTTGAAATGATGGCCCTGGTTCGGCAGCGCCTCACCCAGGACGCGCCGGATCACCATGATGCCCTGATGCGGGCCATATGTCTTGTAGGCGGAAAAGAGATAGATATCCGGGCCAAGATCACCCACGTCCGGTATGCCATGGGGCGCGTAGGATACGCCATCCACGCATACAAACGCCCCCGCAGCATGGGCAATGGCTGTGATTTCCGTCACCGGATTGATCTCGCCCACCACATTCGAGCAATGCGGAAAACACACAAGGCGCACCTTGTCGTCCAGCATGTCCGCCAGCGCTTCGGGATCCAGATGCCCTGTCTCGGGATCGATCTTCCATTCGCGAATCTCGATGCCGCGATCCGCAAGGCGCCGCCAGGGACCGGAGTTGGCCTCGTGATCCTGATTGGTCACGACAATCGCCTCGCCCGGCTCCATGAAACCGGCAAATGCCTGGGCAAGCACATAGGTATTCTGCGTTGTGGACGGGCCAAATGAGACCTCATCGGTCTCAACACCCATGAGCGCAGCAAGCCGGCTGCGCGCTTCAT
Organism: Pseudomonadota bacterium; assembly: GCA_039197405.1. Lineage (GTDB taxonomy): Bacteria > Pseudomonadota > Alphaproteobacteria > Rhodobacterales > Rhodobacteraceae > Planktotalea. The sequence continues at coordinate 1,126 of JBCCUH010000204.1, read as the reverse complement.
CCATTTCTGCGCCGCCAAGACGGGATGCGTCATAGGGCGCATAGGGCTGGACCTTGCGCTGCTTGTAAAACCGCGTCAGCCGCTCGATCACGGGACGGCAAGTATAGCTGCCACCTGCATTTTCGAAAAACGCCTGCCCCCGCAGCGCGGATTGCTCGAATGCAGGAAACTGACCACGGACATATTCCAGATCCAGACCCATCACGCTTCTCCTATGAACTTGAGGGCACAGAAACGCAAAACGCCCCGGCGCGCAAGACGCCGGGGCGGGTCAAAACGCTGTCTTCGCGTTATTCTGCAGGCATCACACCATCAATCTCCGATGTGGTTGTCGGCACGCCTGCGGCCTCCCGACGACCATCATTGAAGATCGCCTTGATCAGCGCGAAACACATCAGCACCATCACGATGGAGAAAGGCAAGGCGCCGATGACCATGGCGGTTTGAATGGCCCCGGTGCCACCCGAGATGAGCAGACCGCCCACCACAAGCGCCAGCGCCGCCCCCCAGAAGAGGATATGCGGACGCGCCTTCGGGCCTTCGTCGCCCGCCGCGTTGATCGTGTTGACGATCAGAACCGCCGAGTCCGCCGAAGTCACAAGGAATGTCATCAGCAGGACGACGATCATCACCGCCATCGCCCAGGCCAGCGCCTGCGCAATCGGTGCCAGCATGAACTCGGTCATGGCAAAGATCTTGTCGCCGTTGGCCGCATCCAGGATCAGACCGTTGGCATCACCATTGAGTTCCAGATCAACCGCCGTGCCGCCCGCCCAAGAGAACCAGACAAAGCACATCAGCGACGGAACAATCATCGCGCCTAGCACGAATTCACGGATGCTGCGGCCGCGGCTGATGCGCGCGAGAAACAGCCCCACGAAGGGTGCAAACGCGATCCACCAGGCCCAGTAGAACACCGGCCACCAGCCCTGCCATTGTGCCAGCAGGAAGGCCTCGGACCCTTCGACACCGTCAGACGCGTAGACGTTGAAGCTCAGCCACGGCATCGCGATTATGTAATCCCAGATACCGACAAAAAAGGCAGTTGCACCGAACCAGGTCGCGCCGAACACGATGAAGAAACCCAACAGCAAAATCGACAACACCATGTTGATGTTCGACAGCC
>JBCCUH010000203.1:0-4205 GCA_039197405.1 Pseudomonadota bacterium | reverse complement strand
GGCATACGTGGTCGGCACCGTGTTTTACGTGCGCCGCACGCTGCCCTATCGCTATGCGATCTGGCATTTTTTCGTGGTGCTCGGCGGTCTGGGAATGTTTGTCGGCGTGTGGAAAGCGGTTTTCTGACAACTTGCCATCGCCTGGATCAAGGATAGGCTGCGCGCCGCGTGATCCCTGCCCTGAGAAAGGTGACAGGTTGCGACCCCGAATTTTCGTCGAAAATTCGGGGTCGCGATTAATGTAAACGCGGAATGTCTTACCGCGCGAACTTCTTGTGTTTGATCCGTTTCGGCTCCAGCGCGTCGGCACCAAGACGACGCTTCTTGTCTTCCTCATAGTCCTCGAAGTTGCCTTCGAACCACTCGACGTGGGCTTCGCCTTCGAAGGCAAGGATGTGCGTACAAATCCGGTCAAGGAAGAAGCGGTCGTGGGAGATGACGACGGCGCAGCCTGCGAAATCGACGAGGGCGTCTTCCAAAGCGCGGAGCGTTTCGACGTCGAGATCGTTGGTCGGCTCGTCCAAAAGCAGCACATTGCCACCCGATTTCAACAGCCGCGCCATTTGCACGCGGTTGCGCTCACCACCCGACAAAAGACCCACTTTCTACTGCTGATCGCCACCCTTGAAATTGAAAGACGAACAATAGGCGCGCGAGTTTACTTCAGCGTCACCAAGCTGGATCAGCTCCGCCCCGCCGGAGACGGCTTTCCAGACCGTGTCATCCGCTGCCAGATCATCGCGCGACTGATCCACATAAGAGAGCTGAACCGTATCGCCGTATTCGACCGTGCCTGCATCGGGCTGTTCCTGCCCAGTGAGCATCTTGAAGAGCGTAGATTTACCGGCGCCGTTGGGGCCGATCACACCGACGATGCCACCGGGTGGCAGCGAAAAGCTGAGGTCTTCAATCAGCAGCTTGTCACCCATGGCTTTCTTGAGGCCGCTTACCTCGATCACCTTGCCGCCAAGGCGCTGGCCGTTGGGGATAACAATCTGTGCGCGGGTGATTTTCTCGCGCTCGGATTGACCGGCCAGCTCGTTGTAGGCCTGAATACGCGCCTTGGATTTCGCCTGACGCGCCTTCGCACCCTGCCGCATCCATTCCAATTCGCGCTCCAGCGTCTTCTGCTTGGACTTGTCCTCGCGTGCTTCCTGAGACAGGCGCTTGGCTTTCTGCTCCAGCCAGCTGGAATAGTTGCCCTCGTAAGGCACGCCGCGCCCGCGATCCAGTTCCAGGATCCACCCAGTGATGTCATCCAGGAAATAGCGGTCGTGCGTCACGCAAAGGATTGTGCCTTTGTAATCAATTAGATGCTGTTGCAACCAGGCGATGGTTTCAGCGTCAAGGTGGTTGGTCGGCTCGTCCAGAAGCAGCATGTCGGGCTGCTCAAGCAGCAGCTTGCAAAGTGCCACACGGCGGCGTTCACCCCCCGACAACGACCCGACCGCCGCGTCATCGGGCGGACAGCGCAAGGCTTCCATAGAGACATCAATCTGACTGTCCAGATCCCAGAGGTTCTCCGCATCGATCTGGTCCTGCAGCGCGGCCATCTCGTCGGCGGTCTCTTCGGAATAGTTCATCGCCAGATCGTTGTAACGATCCAGAATGTCCTTTTTGGCCTTCACGCCCAGCATCACATTGCCGCGCACATCAAGGCTTTCGTCGAGCTGCGGCTCCTGCGGCAGATACCCGACAGTCGCGCCCTCGGCGGCCCAGGCCTCGCCAGAGAAATCCGTGTCCATCCCGGCCATGATCTTCAGCAAAGTGGATTTACCTGCGCCGTTCACACCCACGACGCCGATCTTCACCCCCGGCAGGAAATTCAGGTGAATATTCTCGAAACACTTCTTGCCGCCCGGGTAGGTCTTGGAGACACCCGACATGTGGTAGACGAATTGATAGGCTGCCATGGGACCGCTTCCTTACGAAAATGTCAGTTTGCACCCACATAGTGCCATGTCAAACTGGGCGCAATTGGAATGGAGGATCCCCATGTTTCGCGGGCTGTTCGTTTTGATAATGGGTCTGCAGGTTCAGGTCGCCCTGGCTCAGGACGCTGCAAAAGATGCACTTCCGCGAGACTTCGGCTGTCTTGCGCAATCGCAATTGCGCAATGACATGCATCCCTCGGAACTGGCCCGGATCGTGCGCCATTGCACCGAGGCGGGGCGCTTTGATGACGCGGTTCAGGTTTACTATACCTATTCCTCCTACGGGCTTTTTGATCAGCAACGGGTACGCGACGAAAGTGCCCATGTGGTGCTCGGCGAGCTTAGCCAATGGATGTTTGCCTTTCTGGACCGCCCCATGATGAACGGGCTGCGCGGCTCGATCGATCAAATGCGCGATCCCGGCTCGGAGCTGTTCCGGGACACCTGCCGCAAACTCGCCGTTCTCGGCCCGCCGGATTACCGCCCTGCTTATATGATCCGCTACGGAATGATGCCGCGCAAAAACGATGATGACTGGCAGCATGAGGTTTTCGATGCCCGCGCGGCCTGGGCAAAAGCCACACAAGAGATCAATGGCTGTCCTGCCAGCTGATTGCGCCGCGCCCGGCAGCACGCTATGCGCGAAGACATGACACCGACGGCCCAGACCACACGCGGCAGACGCATCGGCCTTTTGGGCGGGTCCTTTGATCCTGCGCATAGCGGTCATGTGCATATCACGCTGGAAGCGCTCAAGCGGTTTGATCTCGATGAGGTGTGGTGGCTGATCTCGCCCGGCAATCCGCTGAAGGCGCGCGGACCTGCCCCCATGGCGCGCCGCATCGCCAGGGCCCGCGAAGTGATGCAGCACCCCCGTGTGCGCATCACCGATATCGAGGCGCATCTCGGCACGCGCTATACTGCCGAAACGCTGCGCGCCTTGCAGCGCAGGTTCCCGAAGGCGAGGTTCACGTGGCTAATGGGCGCGGACAATCTGGCGCAGTTTCATCTGTGGAAAGATTGGGACCAGATACTGCAAACCGTGCCCGTCGGCGTGCTGGCCCGCCCCGGTGACCGCATAGCAGCCAGAACTGCGCCTGCTGCGCAAATCTACCGCTCTGCCCTGCTCAAAGGCCGCCAATCGCGGCGTCTTGCGAGTGCCGATGCCCCTGCCTGGGCTTTCGTCAACATGCCGATGCGGGATATCTCTTCAACGCGGCTGCGAGCTGCTGGCGCGTGGCCGTCGTGATTGCAAGGCAGTAACCATCACGCCTGCGCCGATGATCAACGCCATTCCGGCTATCGTCAGCGCATCTGGAAAATCACCAAATATGATCCAGCCCAGCACCGCCGCCGAGATCAGCTGGAAATAGACGAAAGGCGCGAGTTTCGAGGCTTCCTGCATGCGATAGGCAAAGAGCAGCAACACATTGCCCGCCATCGAAAAAAACGCGCTGGCACATGTCAGCCAGGCGATACGCGGTGTGAGCTCGGGGATTGCGCCCAGCGCGAAAGGCGTGGTCAAGAGCGCCGGGCCAAGCATTTGAGACAGGATCAACGCACCCAAGGCGACCTGACCGGACAGGTAGCGCGAAACGGTCAGGAAAAGCCCATAAAACACTCCGGCAAGCACCGCCCACCCCAGACCGGGGCTGGCGGCGAAACCCGGCCTTGCGATCATCAGAACACCGATAAATCCCAGGGCGACCAACGCCGCCTGAACCGCGCTGCTACGTTCTTTCAGAACCGTCACAGACAACACGAAGCTGACAATTGGCGCGATGAAGAACGCGCCGAATACATCTGCCAGAGGCGCCAGTCGGAATGCCTGTGTGATGCAGCTGATCCCGGCGGCGATAATGGCGGATCGTGCCCAAATGCGCCAATCGCGCCAGGCGCCAAGCCCGGCCCGCCAGGTGAAGGGCAAAAGCAAGGCTGCGCCAAGCGCGAACCTTGTCCAGACCACATAAACCGGCGCCACATCCAGCTGAGAGGTCAGGATCTTGCTGGCCGCATCCCCGGCAGGAATGCAGCTCATGGCGATAAGCATGATGACAAGGGCCTGGATCATCCGCCGCCCGTAGCATGCACCGAAGGGGGCCCCAAGCGAATTAGGAAGGGCGCAATCCGGTCCGCTGCGAAAAGTGATCGTGAATGCCGCGTGTATGCGCCACTCACGCCTTGTTTCGGTCCAAACAATTTGCATTAACTGACGTATGACCAAATTATTATTCAGACGTTTTTTTCTGACGGCGGCCCTGTCCGCAGGCG
>JBCCUH010000202.1:0-4238 GCA_039197405.1 Pseudomonadota bacterium | reverse complement strand
GTGGCGGCGGAAAAGAACAAGCCGGAAGATGCACCCATCGGTCTTATTCCGATCGATGCGATCTATTCGCCGGTCAAGAAGGTCAGCTACGATGTGCAGCCCACCCGTGAAGGCCAGGTGCTGGACTATGACAAGCTGACCATGAAGGTGGAAACAGATGGCTCCATCACGCCGGATGACGCGGTGGCCTATGCCGCGCGCATCCTGCAGGACCAGCTGTCGATCTTCGTGAACTTCGATGAGCCAGAGTCGGCCTCCGCGAAGGATGAGGACGATGGTCTCGAGTTCAACCCGCTTCTGCTGAAGAAAGTGGATGAGCTGGAGCTTTCGGTCCGCTCCGCGAACTGCCTGAAGAACGACAACATCGTCTACATCGGCGATCTTATTCAGAAGACAGAAGCAGAAATGCTCCGCACGCCGAACTTCGGCCGCAAGTCGCTGAACGAGATCAAGGAAGTGCTGTCCGGAATGGGTCTGCACCTTGGCATGGACGTCGAGGACTGGCCGCCAGACAACATCGAGGATCTTGCGAAGAAATTCGAAGACGCCTTTTAAGTGAATGTAGCCTCGCGTGCTGCAGCACGCGAGGTCACGCCCCCGGGCATTCGCCCCAAGGAGAGTGGTGGGGAACGCACCCGCCGCCAGACAAAGCAAAACACCCTACGTAAAGGAACGATCACATGCGTCACGCAAGAGGTTACCGCCGCCTGAACCGGACACACGAGCACCGCAAGGCGCTTTTCTCCAACATGGCTGGCTCGCTCATCGAACATGAGCAAATCAAGACAACACTGCCCAAAGCCAAAGAGCTGAAGCGCGTCATGGACAAGCTGATCACGCTTGGCAAGCGCGGCGATCTGCACGCGCGCCGTCAGGCCGCAGCGCAGCTGAAAGAAGACAAGGACGTCGCGAAGCTTTTCGAGGTGCTCGGCCCCCGCTACGCGGAGCGCGCAGGCGGCTACACCCGCGTTCTGAAAGCGGGCTTCCGCTATGGTGACATGGCGCCCATGGCGATCATCGAACTGGTGGATCGCGACGTGGACGCCAAAGGCGCAGCCGACAAGGCGCGCGTGGCTGCCGAGGAAGACGCAGAGTAATCTGCGCCCCGGTGATGAGTAGAAAAACCCCGCTGCCCGGCAGCGGGGTTTTTTCATGGCCGTGGCCTCGCGTGCTGCAGTACGCGAGGCGACCCTTGCGTCCGGCGCGCAGGCTGCGCATATCTGCGGGTATGATACGTCTGTTGATCCTGCTGACAGCGCTGCTGTCTCCTGTCGCAGCTGAGGCCGAGGCGCGGCTTCCGGCATCGCAAGCCGAGATCACCCTCAGCTTTGCCCCGCTTGTGCGCGCCGCTGCTCCGGCGGTGGTCAATATCTATGCCAAACGCGTGGTGCAGAGCCGCGCGCCCGCCAACCCGTTTTTCGATGATCCGATCTTTCGCGACTTCTTCGGTGATCTTGGCCCTGCGCGTCCGCGTGTGCAGAACTCGCTGGGTTCCGGGGTGATCCTGTCGCCGGATGGCTTCATGGTGTCCAACTATCATGTGGTGGGCGAGGCTTCCGACATTCGCGTTGTGCTGAAAGATCGGCGCGAGTTTCAGGCTGATGTGGTGCTGGGTGATGAGGCCAGCGATCTGGCCATCCTGAGATTGCGCGATGCCGAGGACCTGCCAAGCCTGCCTCTCAGGGACAGCAATTCGGTGCAAGTGGGCGAGCTGGTGCTGGCCATCGGTAATCCTTTCGGGGTCGGCCAAACCGTATCGAGCGGGATCATCTCGGGCCTTGCCCGCTCTGGCAAGATCACCGGCAATGCGCGCGGCTATTTCATCCAGACGGATGCGCCGATCAATCCGGGCAATTCCGGCGGTGCGCTTATTGGCATGGACGGTGCGCTTATCGGGGTGAACACGGCGATTGTCACCCGCTCTGGCGGGTCCAACGGCATCGGCTTTGCCATTCCTGCCGCTCTGGTCGAGCAGTTCGTGGTGCAGGCGCGCGCCGGGCGCAGCGCGTTTGCGCGTCCCTGGGCTGGTATGGGCGGGCAGGCGGTGGATGCGGATCTTGCCAGTTCGCTCGGGCTGGACCGTCCCGGCGGCATGGCCATCACGCAGCTGCAGGACGCCAGCCCTTTCGGCGCGGTTGGCCTGCAGGTTGGTGATGTGATCATCGCGGCGGAAGGGCGCGACGTGAACTCGCCGTCCGAGATGCTGTATCACATGACTGTGGCCGGGATCGGGGCAGAGATCACGGTGACGGCGGTGCGCGAGGGGCAGGCGCAGGAGTACACCGTGGCCATGATCGGCCCGCCCGATGTGCCGCCGCAAGACAGGGTCACGCTGGGCCAGCGCGCGCCTTTACCGGGCTTGAGTTTCGCCAATGTCAATCCGGCGGTGATCAGCGACTACCAGTTGCCGCTGTTGCCCGATGGGGTGGTGGTTCTGGAACTGGGCCGATTTGGTGCGCGCGTTGGTTTGCAGGTTGGCGACATTCTGCGAGAGATTGACGGGCGCGAGATCGCAAGCCCTGGCGCGGCAGAGCGCGCCTTTGAGGAGGCGCGGCGCGGCATTTCCATCGTGGTGGAGCGCGGCGGGCAGCTGGTTCTGCTGAGGTTTCGCATCTGATGGCGGATCTTTTTGACACCGGGGCCGAGACGCCAAAACTCGACGGGCCGCGCCCTTTGGCGGACAGGTTGCGTCCGCAAAAGCTGTCTGACGTTATTGGCCAGGCTCATGTGCTGGGCGAGGGCGCGCCGCTTGAGGTGATGCTGCGCGCGGGCACCCTGTCTTCGCTGATCTTCTGGGGGCCGCCGGGTGTCGGCAAGACCACCATCGCGCGTCTGCTTGCACATGAGACGGATCTGCATTTCGTCCAGATCAGCGCGATTTTCACCGGTGTGCCGGAGCTGCGCAAAGTCTTTGAGGCGGCCCGGATTCGGCGGCAGAACGGGCAGGGCACGCTGCTGTTCGTGGATGAGATTCACCGTTTCAACAAGGCGCAGCAGGACGGGTTTCTACCGCATATGGAGGACGGCACGATCCTGCTTGTGGGGGCGACCACTGAAAACCCGAGTTTCGAGTTGAACGCCGCCGTGATGAGCCGCGCGCAGGTGCTGGTGCTGGAACGGCTGGCACTGGCGGATCTGGAGCTGATGGCGCAGCGGGCCGAGCAGGAGTTGGGCTGTGCGCTGCCGCTGGATGGGCAGGCGCGCGAGAACCTGCTGGAGATGGCTGATGGCGACGGGCGTGCCTTGCTCAACCTGATCGAACAGGTCGCGGCCTGGAAGGTGGACGGCAAGCTGGACAGCGCGGCGCTGGCAAAACGTCTGCAGAGGCGTGCGGCCCAGTATGACAAATCCGGCGATGCGCATTACAATCTGATTTCGGCCCTGCATAAATCAGTGCGCGGCTCTGATCCGGATGCGGCGCTTTACTGGTTTGCGCGCATGCTGGAGGGTGGCGAGGACCCGCGTTATCTGGCGCGGCGCATCACGCGCATGGCGGTGGAGGATATCGGTCTGGCCGATCCGCAGGCTCAGGCGGTCTGTCTGCAAAGCTGGGAGACTTATGAGCGTCTGGGCAGCCCCGAGGGCGAGCTGGCGCTGGCGCAGGCGGTGACCTATCTGGCGCTTGCCCCGAAATCGAACGCAGCTTACGTGGCCTACAAAAGCGCGCGGCGTGCGGCGAAGGACACCGGATCGAAACCGCCGCCCAAGCATATCCTCAATGCGCCGACCACGATGATGAAAGATCAGGGCTATGGCGCGGGCTATGCCTATGATCACGATGCCGAAGACGGGTTTTCCGGGCAGGATTACTTTCCCGAAGGGATGGAGCGTCCGCAGCTTTATGCACCGGTCGAGCGCGGCTTTGAGCGAGAGTTGAAAAAGCGGCTCGATTATTTCGCCAAGCTCCGGTCAGAGCGGTAGCGTCGCTGGTTGCTTGTTTCAGCGAGAGGGCGGCGCAGCGCTGAGGCAAGGCGACGGCGATTTCCCTACCTGAGACCGACCCGGTAAGGTCGTCAGATTTGGCTCAGATGCGCTGTGAACTTGCCAGAATGCCTGCGGGAGGTGCTGGGTGGGGTTTGCTGCCTGCTCCGCTGTGTGATTCAAAGGTGGCCTCGCGCGATGTGACCAACTGGGATGCCCTTGGATATGCAGATGTTTTTGCGTCTGCCCGCGCAGTCCTGGACCTGCCGCCTTTGCGGATCATGGGCCCTGTTCCAGTGCGCAGGTTCAGGTTAAAT
>JBCCUH010000201.1:0-4265 GCA_039197405.1 Pseudomonadota bacterium | reverse complement strand
GCGATGAGCAGCCAGATCGACCCGGAGATCAGCAGCCCTGTCGACAGGCCAAACCACGCCTCCATGCGCGCATCCAGCCAGTTGTCGAACCCGGCAAAGGGCACCAGCAAGCCTACGGCGATCACGCCGCCGGGCACCGCATAGCCCAGCCGACCGATGAACAGGGTGGAAAGCGCCAGCCTGCCGGAGACCACCCGGTTGAACGTGCCCAGCAGGATCGCAGCGGTGACTGTCACGGCAGCGGCGATGCCTGCAAGGGTCAGCGAGTTCTGCACGAAACGCATATAACGCGGGCTGAAGATATCCTGCTCTGACCTCAGCCCCATGGCAATCAGGGTGACGGTGGGGATGATCACCCCCAGCAGCACCGGCAGCAGGCATGCCAGTTGCGCCAGGATGGCGCGGTGGCCGCTCAGGTGAAAGCGGGTGAATGTCTCCTGCCGGCCTTTGGTGGCGAATGTGGCCTTGCCGCGGTTGATGTATTCAAGGCTTGCCACCAGCAGGGCCACCGCCAGCAGCCCGACGGCCAGCTGAGCTGCCGCGCCCCGGTCCGCCAGACCGAACCAGCTTTGGTAGATCCCGGTTGCGAAGGTTTGCACGCTGAAATGCGCAACCGTACCGAAATCGGCAATGGTCTCCATCACCACCAGCAGCGTCCCGGCAGCGATGGCCGGGCGCGCCATGGGCAGCGAGACCGCCCAGAAGGCGTGCAGTGGCGATGATCCCAGCGACCGGGCCGCGTGAAAGGGGGTTGCGGCCTGAATGCGAAAAGCGGCGCGGGCCATCAGATAGACATAAGGGTAGAGCACCAGCGCCAGCATGGTCGCCGCACCGCCGAGCGATCTGATTTCCGGGAACCAGTAGTCGCGCGGGCCCCAGCCCATGATCTGGCGCAGGCTGGATTGCACGATGCCCGGATGATCCAGGATATCGGTATAGGCATAGGCCAGCACATAGGCCGGGAAGGACAGCGGCAGCACGAGAGCGATCTCAAGCACCCGGCGCCCGCGAAACTCTGTCGCGACCACCAGCCAGGCAGTCCCGGTGCCGATCGCGATTGCCCCGCTGGCGACCAGCAGGACCAGCACGGCAGTGGTCCAGGTGTAGCGCCACAGCACCGTATCAGCGAGCTGCGCCAGCGTATCGAACGAGCCCAACGCAGCGGCGGCCAGCACCCCGATGAGGGGCATCAGGCAGATGGCGGCAACAAGCACCGCGGCGCCGGAAATGACCTTGCTGTCCATGTTGTGCGATGCCCCACGCGATCTGGTCTGACTGCCCGCGCGGTGTAGCGTGGAACGCCCGGCGATGACAGCCCCGATTGTTTTTGTCGGGATTAAGCCCGCGCGGCGCGATGCAACCGGTCGCTTCGGGGGGTTGATCTCGGTCAACGTCAGAACTGCCGCGCGCTGTTATTGCTGCGTTCGTGACTGAAAGACCGGCTCAGGAAGGCGCACCGATCATCGACTGGCTTTTGTCGGGCGATGCCGCGATTGCGTATCAGACCCGGCGCGATCTACTGGGTGACGACCGCCCGGAGGTACAGGCCCGTATCTCCCGCGAGGGATGGGGGCGGCGGTTTCTTGATTGTCGCGGCCCCGGTGGCGGCTGGGGGGCTGGGTTCTGCACCTCCGGATGGACGTCGACACATTACACATTGCTGGCGCTGAAGAGGTTGCAGATCGCCCCGGAAACCGGTGATCTTTCCAGGATCGTGGAGCGCATTGCCGAAAGCCACATCGCGAAGGATGGCGGACTGGGGCACATTATCGGCAGCCGCAAAAGCGATGTCTGCATCAATGGTCTTTTTCTGGCCTATGCTTGCTATTTCGGCATTTCCGGACATCTCCTTACGTCGATCATCGATTTCATGCTCGGCGCGCGGCTGGAGGATGGCGGGTTCAATTGCAAGTGCAATCGTTCCGGCGCCCGTCACAGTTCGCTGCATTCGACATTGTCGTTTCTGGAAGGGAGCCTTGAATACAAGCGCGCCGGGCACTGCTATCGGCTGGACGAGCTGCAGCAGGCAATTGCCACGTCACAGCAGTTCATTCTGCAACATCGCCTGTTTCGATCCGACCGGACCGGTAAGCTTATCAATCCCGATTTTCTCAAGATGCCCTACCCGCATCATTGGCGATACAATGTCCTGAAAGCGCTGGATTACTTCCGTGCTGCCTGCGTGCCATATGATCCGCGCATGGCAGATGGGATAAAGCAGATTGCCGCGCGCCAGCGACCAGACGGGACCTGGCCGCGCGATGCAGCTTTGCCGGGCAAAGTGCATTTCGTCATGGAGCCGCCGCGCGGGCCCAGCCGGTGGAATACGCTTTGCGCCTTGCGGATCGCCAAGGCCTATCCAGCACCGAAGACATAGGGCCGGGATCAGACGCCAGCCGGGTCCGGCTTTGGGATGTCGCAAGAGCAAGGTGGGCGCCGCAGGCGACGCGTTACACCGCCTCGTCGCTGACCAGGCGCATGCCCAGATGTGCGGGGGGCGAGCCGACGGCGCAGCCGCCGCGGGCCGGATCGCGCACCAGATAGGACATGGCGGCCACATGTTCGCCGCCGACGAAATAGGCGGGGCAGCGGGCCGGGTCGATGCCCTGAGAGGCTCCGGCATAGCATTCCATGGTCCATTCCCAAACGCTTCCGTCCAAATCGGCGATGCCTTCGGGCGAGGTGGAAAAGCTGCCCTGCGGTTTGAGCGCGCGCGGCGCCAGCCCCTCGGTCAGATAGGTGGAGGCCCAGGTCAGCGAGGGATCAGTGAAAATCGGATCGGGTTCCTCGGGCAGCACGGGCGCCGCCATGGTTTCCCATTCAGCCGCCGTGGGCAGGCGGAAATCGTGACCGGTCACGCCATTGATCCAGGCCAGGTATTCCTTGACGTCCAGATAGCTGAGCCCGGTAGCGGGTGTTGTGGCGGGATCAAAGCCGGGACGGGTGCGCAGCGCAAGCGCGCAGCCTTTGGCTGCGTGGCATTTGTTCCAGTCCGCCACGGTGACTTCGTAGTGTTGAACATAAAGCTTGCGGCCATCTTCCATCAGGACCGGCTCTGCGGCCATGGTGGGCATCTCGGGGATGAACGCGGGGTCGGGGCCGCGCTGCATGAGCGCGACCCCCAGGATGACTGCTATGGCAAGGCCCGACACCAAGATGCGAACAGGTGTGCTAAAAAGCGATTGTTGAGCCTTGCGACGAGTCATCGTTTTGATCTTTCGGTATCAGCTTTCAAAGGCACGGGGTGGGACCACCTGTTCCATCAGGTCATTGTCCCAATCACCCTCGACGACGAAGTGTGCAGTGCCGCCCAGCAGCGCGCCGATGATCAGGTTGTGGTTCACATAGGCATACACACCAGGTTGTTTGAAGGTGTACATGGCTGCTGCTGCGCCGCCGCCTCTGACGAACCATGTCTCCATGCCTGTCAGCGGAACGTCAGTGAAGGAGCTTTCCCAGACATAGTCGCCATGTCCACCGATCAGGTGTGGGCGGCTGTCGACCATGCAGGAGTTGTGCACCATCAGGACAGTTTCACCGACCTTGGCTTTCAGCGCGTTTTCCCCTGTCAGGGCACCAACAGAGCCGTTGAAGACCTGGTGGGTCGGAACAAGAGTGCGCATCGCGTCAAGGCTGTCGGCATAGTCGTCACCGGCAACGTCGTATTTCTTGTAGTCGCCGTTTTCGTCTTTGGGCAGATAGAAGTCCTGCTCGCCGATATACGCAATAGAGTCGTAGCGCAGCGGGTTGCCAGCGGCATCTTTCAGACCATCACGCGGCAGCACCATGAGTGCGCCGTTCATGCCGTGGCCGACGTGGTAGGGGATCATCGCCCCGCCCGGCGCACAGTGATATGTGAAGCAGCCCGGTTTGACCGCTTTCCAGCGCAGCACGGTTTCCTCACCGGGGTATACGTGGGTCAGGCCGCCACCGCCCAGCGCGCCTGTGGAGGCGTGGAAGTCGATGTTGTGTTCCATCTGGCTGGAAGCCGGGTTGCGCAGGGTCAGCTCGACCATATCGCCTTCGTGGCAGATGATCAGCGGGCCCGGAACCGAGCCGTTGTAGGTCAGTGCCCAAACTTCGGCGCCGTTGTCTTCATCGACCATCAGAAGACGCTCTTCTGTTTCCATGGTGATTTCGATGATTTTCGGACCACCTGTGGCCACCTGTTCGTGCTCAGGTGCGAAGGGCGGTGCCACCAATTCCTGTTTGACCCGTGTGTAGCCGGACAGATCGGCAGCCTTCGCTGTGCTCTGCTCTGCTGT
>JBCCUH010000200.1:0-4272 GCA_039197405.1 Pseudomonadota bacterium | reverse complement strand
GGCGGTCTGGCATGTCTCCAACCTCTATGAAATCCCGCAGCAGCAAAAGCTGGCGGACAAGCTGGTGGACCACAGTTTTGCCGACACGGTGTTCTTTACCAACTCCGGCACCGAAAGCTGCGAGCTGGCGGTCAAGATGGCGCGCAAATACTGGTTCGAGAAGGACCAGCCTGAGCGGGTGGAGATCATCACTTTCGATGGGTCCTTCCACGGCCGTTCTTCCGCAGGCATTGCCGCTGCCGGGTCCGAAAAGATGACCAAAGGCTTCGGCCCGCTATTGCCCGGTTTCGTGCATCTGCCCTGGGACGATCTTGACGCGGTCGCCGCCGCGATCACGGAAAAGACGGCTGGCATCCTTATCGAACCTGTCCAGGGCGAAGGCGGCATCCGCCCGCTGCCTGACCAGTGCCTCAAGGGCTTGCGCGAGCTTTGCGACGAACACGGCATCCTGCTGATGCTGGACGAGGTGCAATGCGGCGTGGGCCGGACCGGCAAGCTTTTTGCCCATGAATGGGCCGGGATCGTGCCCGATATCATGATGGTCGCCAAGGGTATCGGCGGCGGCTTCCCCCTGGGCGCGGTCCTTGCCACTGAAGAGGCTGCCTCCGGCATGACGGCAGGCACGCATGGCTCGACCTATGGCGGCAACCCGCTGGGCTGCGCGGTTGGCAATGCGGTGCTTGATATCGTTGCGGATGATGCGTTTCTGCAAGACGTCTCGCGCAAGGCGGGCGCGTTGCGGCAATCGCTGGAAGGGCTTGTTGCCGAGCACCCGGATGTCTTTGAAGCCGTGCGCGGCTGTGGCCTGATGCTGGGTCTGAAATGCAAGGCCGCGAATGCAGACGTGGTCAAGGCGGGCTACGACAATGAGGTGATCACCGTACCTGCCGCAGACAATGTGATCCGCCTGCTGCCGCCGCTCAATATCTCCGACGCCGACATCGCCGAGGCCAAAACCCGCCTCAGCAAAGCCGCCGCGCAGATCGAAGCCCAAAACTAACCATCTTTGGTCCCAAAATATCCCGGGGAGCGCGAGGGGCTGGCACCTCGCACCCGCACTATCAAAAAGCATCGAACCCATGACCCATTTTCTCGACATTTACAAAACTGCACCGGATGATCTGGCGCAGATCATCTTGTCGGCTCAAAACATGAAGCAGGCCCGCCTCGGCCAGCCCAAAGCCATGCCCGACGCCGACCAGCCCCTCGCGGGCCATATGGTTGCGCTGATCTTCGAAAAACCCTCTACCCGAACCCGCGTCAGCTTTGATGTGGGCGTGCGCCAGATGGGCGGGCAGACGATGGTGCTCTCTGGTGCGGACATGCAGCTTGGCCATGGAGAAACCATCGCCGACACCGCACGCGTGCTGTCGCGCTATGTGGACCTCATCATGATCCGCACATTTGACGAATCCGTGCTTCTGGAGATGGCGGAATATGCTGATGTGCCGGTGATCAACGGGCTGACGGATCGCACCCATCCCTGTCAGATCATGGCTGATGTGATGACCTATGAGGAACATCGCGGCCCGATCAAAGGCAAGAAAGTGGTCTGGTGCGGCGATGGCAACAATGTCTGCGCGTCGTTTCTGCATGCGGCGGCGCAGTTTCAGTTCGACATGGTTTTTGCAGGGCCGTCCAAGCTTGATCCCGAAGACGAATTCGTCGGTCTGGCGCGCAACGCGGGGGTTTCAGTGCAGATCGAACGCGATCCGGCCAAGGCGGTCGAGGGCGCGGATCTTGTGGTCACGGACACATGGGTGTCGATGCATGACAGCCAGTCCACCAAGGAACGCCGCCACAATCTGCTGCGCCCCTATCAGGTGAACGAAGAGCTGATGCGCCATGCCAAATCTGACGCGCTTTTCATGCATTGCCTGCCCGCGCATCGCGAAGAGGAAGCCACGAGCGCGGTCATGGACGGGCCGAATTCTGTGATCTTTGACGAGGCCGAAAACCGTCTGCACGCGCAAAAGGCGATTATGCGGTTCTGTCTGGGCAAGTAACACCGCGGGGTGGCGACGCGCCTGCGCTCAGAACGCCGAATAGGGCACGTACTTGACCGGCGAGCCCGGCTCGACCGTCGCCGCCTCATCGGGCAATTCGACCAGCCCTTCGGCCCAGCTTAACCCGCTGATCCGGCCGGAGCCTTCGGATTTGAACACCTCGACCCGGCCCTCGCGCAGGCGCGCGCGCAGATATTCGCGCCGCCCCGGTTTCTTGTTTTTCGAGAAAGCGGCAGGCACCATCACACCTTCCGGCAGGCGCCAGTCTGCGCCGCCCAGCACATTCAGCGCAGGCCGCGCAAAGACCAGCGTGCAGACCAGCGCAGCAACGGGATTGCCCGGCAACCCAAAGACCGGCGTGCCATTCCAGACACCCAGCGCCAGCGGCCTGCCCGGTTTCAAAGCAATGCGCCACGCGGCAAGCGATCCTGTATCCTTCAGCAAGGCGGACATGTGATCCTCATCGCCCGCAGACGCCCCGCCGGAGGTTAGAATTGCATCGCAGGTCCTGGCAGCCAGATCGAGGCTGCCCGCGATGACAGTGCGGTCGTCCCGCGCGATGCCCAGATCGACGGCTTCCAGACCCCAGGACCTCAGCAACGCCAATAGCATCGGGCGGTTGGCATCGAAGATCTGGCCTTTGGCGGCCTCTTGCCCCGGCTCGATCAACTCGTCACCGGTGCTGAGAACCCCGACTTTCAAAGGCTGGTGAACAGCCGCGCCCTGAATACCAGCTGCGCTGAGCAAGGCGATGTCAGCGGGTGTCACCCGCCTGCCCTTCGGCAAGATCACATCGCCGGTGCGGACATCCTCACCCGCCTTGCGGGTATTGCTGCCCGCTTTGATCGGCCCGTTAAAGGCAATCTGGGCGCCGTCGGTTGTTGTGTCTTCCTCCAGCACGACGGTATCGACACCCTCTGGCAGGGTTGCACCTGTCAGGATGCGAATGGCCTGCCCTGTCGGAACCGTCCCCTCAAAGGCAAGCCCGGCTGCCGCACGTCCCTGCACCAAAGGCAGGACATGCGGGCCACCGCCAAGGCAGGCATGGGCAAAGCCGTAACCATCCACCGCCGTATTGGCGAAAGGCGGGTTGGAGCGTTTGGCGACCACATCTTCTGCCAGAATGCAGCCGGGCATCTTTGCCAGTGGTCTGGTGTCCACCTGCGCAACCGGGCGCAGGCGATCCCGCAACAAGGCCAGCGCATCGTCCACCGGCTGCCAGTTCACCCCCGGCGGCAGGGCAAAGCAATCGTTGCTCAAGGGTGGTGGTGCAAGGTCGGGCTTTAACGCAGCTTTCAAAAGCGGCACATGCGCCGCCCCCAGAATGCCGCCCTCCACCGGGTCACCCTCGTGGAGCAGCTGCGCCATCTGATCTGCGGAAAGCGCCGCCAAGGCCTGCGACAAAAGCGAGACTTGCAGCGCGTCGCGGATCGTCTTCGGCCCGCTTGCCGCGTGGACCTCTTCGTTCAGCAGGCTGGGCCAGATTTCCGCCAGCACCAGCGGCGCGGTCGCCGCCTCGAACGGCCAGACAGAAAGCTCTTTGCCGAACGCCGCCCGCAACCGATGCAGCGTCGGCAGCCCCATGATGACCTGACTGCCAACGCAGCCAGCCCCTGCCAGCTTCCAGCATGTCTGCAGCCCCGGCTGGAGGGTTTCGAAATCTCGGTATTCTGCAAACCCGGCCAGATCGTAGCCACCTTGTGTACGTGGCAGACCCTCGATATCGCGCGGCAAGGCATTGCCCCAGAAAGGGCCAGTGCCGCCGAACCGCCGGTTGATTTCACCTGCCAGATCAAAGCGGTTGTTCTCACCCGTATCGCTGTCCTCAACACGCTCTGCATACCATTGCCACATCGCGAAGGGATCGTCCTGCCCGGTCAACGCCTTGGCGAAACCGCGCGGATAGGCGAAGGGAAAATCAAAGCCGACAAGGGTGCGCAGCCCGTGGGTCAGATTGTGCGCAAGCCGCGTTTTGAGCCACGCCTCTGCGTCCTGCCGCGAGCGGCAATAAACAGGCTCTTCTTGCGCGGATGTGCCTGCAACGCCAATCCAGATTTGATCCTTGGCGGGCCGTTTGGGGCCAATCCTGCCTGCCGCCCAATCCACGATGATGACCTGATCAAAAGAGCTCATGTCGCAAGCCCCAGATCGGCCAGAATAAAGTCGGCAATGGCCCTGGTGTCATTCAGATCGAAAACCGGGCGCGTCTCATCCGGCAAGGCAACGTCAGAGGCAAACGCGCGCACTGTGGCATCGGCAATCAGCG
>JBCCUH010000199.1:0-4276 GCA_039197405.1 Pseudomonadota bacterium | reverse complement strand
GCAGATTTTCCACCAGCCATTGGGCAAACCCATCGTCCGCCTCCAGGGTGATCACGGCCTTCTTGGCCGTTGCCCGGACCTGGCCCAGGGGTGCGCCACTGGCCCCGGTCAGTTTGCGGATGCCCGCCTTGGCGGCGGCTTTTTTGGCCGCGGCCCGGGCCTCTTTCGCCCGGCGCTCGACAATGGTCACAGCTTTCAGCAACGACTCGAATTTTTCGTCCGAGGTACTGCCAGAGCAAAGCGCCGCGGCCTCGCGGTCCGTGGTGCCGTCGGCCTCGATGGCTGTCGCCATTTTCAGCCAGCGCGCCCGTCCGACGCCGGGAGCCGCGCCGATGGCATAGAGTATCCCTGCCGGGATCCGGTCCGCGACGGACAGGAACCGGCTGATTTCGGTCTGATCCACATTGATGGCATCGGCGATGACTTTGCGGTCATATCCGCCATCGCGCAGCTGCCGGGCGAAATGGGCCTTTTCAATAAAGCTGAGATCGCGCCGCGCGGTGTTTTCCTGGCCCTGGGCCAGCACCAGCGCCCGATCGTCCAGATCACGGATCAGCGCCTTGACCTTCAGATTAAGGTCAAGGGCGGCCAGCACGCGCCTGCGGCCATAGACGATCTGATAGGCGCCGTCTTCGTCTGGATGCGGGCGCACCAGCACGGGCACCTGCTGGCCATAGGTTTGGATGGAGTGGCGCAGGCGCACATCGTCGGCGTCGTCATCGGACAGACGATCCTCCAGCCCGCCGCCGCGGATCAGCTTGGGGTCCAACTCGACCACCGCCCGGGCTTTTAGATCGGCGATCTGCTGGCCCACGGCACCGATGGCACCTTTTGCGGCGCCTTTTGTGGTGCGGGGCCGCAGGGCTTTGGTCTCCAGCGCGGGCTGGGGTTTCGGGGTTTTGGTCTTGGCGGGTGCAGGGGCCTCCATCAGACCGCTCAGCAGGTTTTTCCGGGCCATTAGATGTCCTCCTGCAGGGATGTGGTGAGGGGCGATGGGTGGATACTCATTGCAGTCCCCTCCCCCAGGCCTGCTGGATCAGATCCTCGATCTCTCCGTTCACCGCATCCAGCGCTTCCCGCGCCCGGTCATAGGTGGCGCGGGTGAACTGGGATTTCTCGACCTCGTACAAGGTCTGTTTGGTGATCCCGGCATCGGAAATCGCGGTGGATTTCAGCACGGGATGGGTCAGGACATGGTCGCCAAACATCTGGCGCAGGAAGGCCACCATCTGGGTCTGCGGCCCATCGCCGGGCTCGTACCGCGTCACGACATAGCGCAGCCAGTCGTAATCCATATCCCCGCCTGCTCCGGCGACCACTTCCAAAAGGTTCGAGGTCATCAGCAGGAACTGGCCCATGGACATGACATCCAGCATCTGCGGGTGCACGGTGACCAGAACCGCCGTGGCCGCAGACAAAGCCGCCATGGTCAGGAAACCCAGCTGCGGCGGGCAGTCGAGCACGACGATATCATAGCGGTCCTCGACGCTGGCCAGGGCCTCGCCGATCCGGGTGAAGAACAGCGCGCCTTCGCCGGTGGCCAGGGCGCGCGGGGTGTCGTGCTCGAACTCCATCAGCTCGAGGTTTCCAGGCACGATGTCGAGGCCCGTGAAATAGGTCTGCTGGACGATGTCGCTTAAGGGGACCGGATCGTCATAGCGGATGGCATCGTAAAGCGTGCCGCCCTCGCCCAGATCGATCTCTGGCAACACGCCATGCAGGCCCGAGAACGATGCCTGCGGGTCCAGATCAACCCCCAGCACGCGGTACCCATCCAGGGCCGCTTTCTGGGCCAGATGCGCCGCCGTGGTGGTCTTGCCGGACCCGCCCTTGAAGTTGATCACTGCGATGACCTGCAGGTGATCGCCGGGCTGACGGCCCGGCAGATAGGTGCCGGGGGTCTTGGCGCCGGCCTCCAGCAGATGCCGCAGCGCCAAGATATCCTGGGGCGTATAATGGCGGCGACCGCCGGTACGGACTTCTGGGGAAGGCCCTTTGCCTTCGAGGTTCAACTGGCGCAGATAGGCGTCAGTCACCCCCAGCAACTGCGCGACTTCGCCCGAGGTGAAGGTGCGCAGCGTCTTCTTGGCATCGGGGGTGAACAATTGCGCGCGATGCGCCTGCAACCGGTCCGACAGCATTTCGGCATGCCGGCCGATCAGCTGATCGATCCGCTCCTGCGGGCGTACAGAAGGATTTTCTGGGCCCTGCGATCCGTCCATGGGGACCTCCTGTAATTTCCCCGGAAGGGCCACTCACCACCCGTTCGCAGGCTCTCTCGCACCAATGGCGTTCGCCTGCTCACCCCCACCCAACCCGCGAAGGGCATTTTGCTGGGGGCGTGGGGTGGTGGGAGGTGCCCACCGGCAACTGCTCGTTGGCCCTTTTCATAGCTACGGAAAATACCGTGCCCGGGACCTTATTGCGTAGATAGTGCCCGCAGCGCGCGCTGAAGTCCAGCGGGAATACAGTATGTTGTGGGTTCAATGGGCCAGGGTACAAGAAAGATGCAAACAAGGGCCGATCACCAAGGAATCCCCTGCCCCACGCGTCTTAAGACTGAGAGTTTCTTGTTCTGACGCATTTTCGCGACGCCTGATGGGAACGATCAGGCTGGGAAATGCTCTGGTGGAGGAGAGAGCCATGCGACCCGAAATCATCCCATACGCGCCTGTGATGCTGGCCCTGGTGATCCTGGGCGGGATCGGGCTGGCGATCGGATCCAGTCCGGTGTTGGGGTGAAGTCGTCACGTCATGCCCTGCAGACGGGCATCTCTGATCACCCCACAACAAGATCCCCGCCTGCGCGGGGATGACGGCGCTGCGAAGACGCACATTCAAGCGCTCCCCTATTGGAAAGTCCGCTCACCACCCCGCACCCCTACCCATCCGCCCCGAGCGTACCATGGGTGGCCGGGCGGGGGTGTGGGGTGGTGGGAGGCAAGCTTCCGGCCATACCAGTAACAAACGCTACGTAATTTCTTCGAAAAAACATGGCGTTAGTATCACCTGCTACAGAGAATCCCCCCAAGTCCCCCTATAGTTTTCTTATCGAGCAGCAGAGACCAAATTCGATAACCAAAGACTTCAAAACAAAGGCTTTAGACCAGACGTTTTTAGAACCAAAACCTTTAACGACCCGGGGGGCGATTGAGCGCCCCCCAAAGAGACAAAGCCCCGAAGCCCCCCGCGCGGCAGGGTGACCAAAAGATCAACCAGGCTTCCCCCTCTCCCTGGTATGCCCTGTCCGAGCGCTGCCGCGCCTGCTCCCCTAAAATCGATCCACTGGATCGATTTCCAGGCGGTCCGCAGCCCTTCTCGGTCAGGGTTTTTCTTTTTCCGGCCTCAGGTCAGGCGACCTGCTAGCGCCCATCTGGCTGCTAGAGCATCGGATATTTAATCAGACGCACATCCAGACAGCCATTGGCTGAAGCTGCGGACGAACAAACCGCTGGAACGCATCATGCGTGAGATCTGGAGACGAACCCGCGCGGTCGGTGCCTTTCCTGATGGCAAGTCGTGCTTCAACCTGGCCACGGCCCGATGATACCTTCAACATCGGCCTCCATGATCAGCTGGAGAACAGCCTCGGCGACGGCACGCAGGAAGTCGCCCTGATCATGCTTTTGAAGAAACTCGGGAAGGTCCATGGTGGTTTTGGTCATCGGGGGCTCCGTCTGGTTCGTGGTTGAAGTCGGGAAACTCCACCTCGACCATACACCTCGATGGCCACCCAGCTTACACCGGCAGAGCCGGAGAAATTGCACCACGTCCTCGGACGCTAACTATCCGGGATCACCTTGGGAGAACGGATACAACGAACGATCCAATGGCACCCTGCGGCGGGAGGTTTTCAATGCCGAATGGTTCACGACGACCGAGTAGGCTCAGATCCTCATCGAACACTGGCTGAAGCAGTACAATCACACCCGACCGCATCAGGCGCTTAGAATGCGTCCACCAGTCCCAGAAACACTATTAGAGAAAGTCACGATCAGTGCCCCAGGCACAGGGGGCGAGACAGTTGAATTCTCCTGTTAGCCGAGATTCTTCGGAAGTGACAAACGCATCCCTGTGCGACGCCACAGTTCATCTTTGGCATTGCGGGCCATCCTCTTCACAAATGGAACCGCCCCTTGATGAAATGAATTTTGCCTTTCTCCTAGATTTGTATCGTTCGACTTCTGAATGCTCAGAACAGGATTCGAGACCAAGCAGATTTGGTCAGTAAACTGTTTCCGGAAATGATGCAGTGCGCCGTCAATATACATTTTTC
>JBCCUH010000198.1:0-4277 GCA_039197405.1 Pseudomonadota bacterium | reverse complement strand
GCAGATCCAGCGTTGTAAACACGGACCCAAGGAAGAACCAGTTACCCAGATCACGGCTTACCAAGTTGGTGTGCTTGCCTTGCCAGCCAAGCCCTGCCGCTTGGCCGAGGGGTTTTTCAGGCACGGGCGCCGTGTCGACGAAGACCTTCACCTCGCCGCCTGCCTCGGCGATCAGCCAGCGCGCCAATCGCTTCAGGCGTTTCTTCACCAGATCATGATAGTCCCTGTTCTGTGCGTAGACGGATATCGCAGCGCGCTCCGGGCGCTCAAGAACCTGCAGCGGATCATGCTGAGGGGTGTAGCTTTCACCCAGCATGATGACTGATGTTGCCTCGGGCCAGAGCGCTGCCGGATCACCGCGCCAGTGCATTCGTTCTTCCATCCAGCCCATGGTGCCGTGACGGCCTTTGGCGACAAATTCTGCCAGCCGCTGCGGAACCTGCGGAACGTCCCAGGGGCGGCAGATGCGGCACAAATTAAAGCCTGTCTCATTGGCCTCTGCGACCAATTTGGATTTCAGATCAGAAATCAAGATCGTTGTAGTGCTGCGCTGGCGGAAAGCCGGGAACCTGATCGGCCAGAATGGAGCGGAACGCCGGGCGCGATTTGATCTTGGCGTACCAGTCTTTCACGCCTTCGGAGCGATTCCAATCCACGTCGGAATTGTAATCCAAGCAAGACAAATGCGCCGCCGCCGCGAAATCGGCAAGGGTCATGTTGTCGCCTGCCAGCCAGCGGCGATGGTCGAGCAGCCAGGTCATGTAATCGAGGTGATACTTGATCGCGCGCGCGCCTTCCTTGACGTTGCGGCTGTCAGGATAGCCTTGATTCATGAGCTTTTTGTTCACCCGTTCATACAGCAGCTTGGACGTCACCTCATGGTGAAACTTGTCATCGAACCAGGCCACCAGACGGCGCACTTCATAGCGTGCACCGGCGCTGCGCGGCAAAAGCGCGGGATCGGGGTATTTCTCTTCGATATACTCGCAGATGGCAGAGCTGTCGGGCATGGATTTGCCATCCATGCGCAGGACCGGGACCTTGCCTGCAGGGTTGCGGCGCAGGAAATCCGGATCCTGCTCCCAATACCGTTCTTCCACCAGCTCCACATCGATCTTCTTTTCGGCCAGCACCAGCCGCACCTTGCGGCAAAACGGGGACAGAGGGACGTGATAGAGGCGGGCCATATGTGCGATGTCTGCTCGGTTTATTGATCTGTCTTCAATGCCCCGAAACGCACCTTGGGTTCAATCCTCAAAACAGTCGGCGCGCCCGTCCCGGCGAATCGTGGCCGCACCGTCGACAATCTGTCGCGCCCGCTTGCGCACAAAGTCCGACGGACGTGAGGCAGAGCGTTTTCTGGGCGATGGCAGGATCGCGGCCAGCCGCGCGGCCTGGGTCGCGGTGAGCTCTTCCGGACCGGCGCCAAAATAATGCCGCGCAGCAGCTTCCACACCGAAAACGCCTTCGTCGAATTCGGCTACGTTCAGATAGACTTCAAGGATGCGCCGCTTGGTCCATGTCAGTTCCACAAGCGGGGTGATGACCGCCTCAAGCGCCTTTCGCAGATAGCTGCGCCCATGCCAGAGGTAGACGTTTTTCACCACTTGCTGACTGAGTGTCGAGGCGCCCCTGTTGCCCCCCGCATCCACCGCAGCGCGGATCGCAGACATGTCAAAGCCCCAATGCTCGCAGAAATTGGCATCCTCGGCGGCAACGACGGATCGGGCCATGACCGGTGCGATTTCTTCCATGGCGACCCAAAGGTGATCAATCTCACCGATACGAAGTTCTTCGGCGCGCATGTAACGGGACTTGGTCGGATTGACGAAGGCATAAGCCAGGATCCAGATGAAGGCCAATGCCATCAACGCGATCAGGCCGCGCACCAACCACCGCCGCACGAAAGCGCGCGCATCCGCGATCCGCCGCGCGAGGCTGCGTTTATCCGTCTGTGTTTTCTTTGCCGCCGGCTTTCTTTTGCTGGCTGGCTTTTTCGCTGCTCGGGCCATGTTGCTTTGTAGCTCAGAGGCGCTCATGAAAAAACGCCCGAAGCGCAGCTGCGGGCGTTTTTCTGTTTCGAGTTGCGATTACTCAGCAGGCACAGCTGTGTCTTCGGTACCAAGCGGGAACTCCAGGTTGCCCAGCATCTCGATGGGGCAGACCTGCATGAAGTTGGGTTTCTCCACATCCCAGTGCTGCAGGATATCTTCGGCCTTGCGGCTGCCGGTTTCGGCGAAGTGACGCTCGATCAGGCCCTTGAGCTGACGTTCCCAATGCGCCTCACTCACGGGGCAGGTCACCAGCGTTTCCATGTTCATCAACGCCGCGGCCTTGCCATCCGGATCGTAAAGATAGGCCATGCCGCCGGTCATGCCCGCACCAAAGTTCGCGCCGATCTCACCCAGGATCACGGCAACGCCGCCGGTCATATATTCACAGCCATTGGAGCCGCAGCCCTCGATCACGACGTTCGCACCGGAATTGCGCACGGCAAAGCGTTCACCTGCGCGACCTGCTGCAAAGAGGTGACCGTCGGTTGCACCATAAAGCACGGTGTTGCCGATGATGGTGTTATCCGATGCAGTCAGAGGCGAGGCCATGGGCGGGCGCACGACAACTGTTCCGCCAGAAAGACCCTTGCCCACGTAGTCGTTGGCATCGCCGCTGACTTCCAGTTTCAGACCCGGCGCAGCAAAAGCCCCCAGCGACTGGCCGGCAGAGCCTTTCAGATGCACCGTCAGGTGGTCCGGTTGCAGAGAGTTGCGCATGCCGAACTTCTTGACGATGTGGGACGACACGCGCGTGCCCACGCTGCGGTGCGTGTTCTGGATCGCGTCGCTCAGCTGCATCTTCTCGCCATCCTCAAGGAAGCGGGCTGCGTCGCGCACGATTTCAGCATCCAGCGTATCCGGCACAGCGTTGCGTGGGCGATCCCGGTTGTAGGTGATCTGATCTGCGCCATCGACTGTGATCAAAAGCGGGTTCAAATCGAGATCGTCGAGGTGGGCAGAGCCACGGGAAACCTGGCTCAGGAGATCAGCACGTCCAATCACCTCGTCCAACGACCGCGCACCGATGGAGGCCAGCACTTCGCGCACTTCCTGCGCGTAGAACGTGATCAGATTGACGACCTTATCGGCATTGCCCGTGAACTTGTCGCGCAGGGCTTGGTCCTGCGTACAGACGCCCACAGGGCAGGTATTGGACTGGCACTGGCGCACCATGATACAGCCCATGGCAATGAGCGCGGCTGTACCAATGCCGTATTCCTCGGCGCCCAGCATCGCAGCCATGACAATGTCGCGACCTGTGCGCAGACCACCATCGGTGCGCAGAGTGATACGCTCGCGCAGGTTGTTCATCGCCAGTACCTGATGCGCCTCAGTGAGGCCCATTTCCCACGGCAAACCTGCGTATTTGATCGAGGTTGCGGGCGAGGCACCGGTGCCGCCGTTGTGGCCTGAGATCAGGATCACGTCCGCTTTCGCCTTGGCCACACCAGCGGCGATGGTGCCGACGCCAGAGGACGCCACCAGCTTGACCGTCACCTTGCAGCGCGGGTTGATCTGTTTGAGATCGTAGATCAGCTGCGCGAGGTCCTCGATAGAGTAGATGTCGTGGTG
Source organism: Pseudomonadota bacterium (assembly GCA_039197405.1). Lineage (GTDB taxonomy): Bacteria > Pseudomonadota > Alphaproteobacteria > Rhodobacterales > Rhodobacteraceae > Planktotalea. Next base: position 651 of record JBCCUH010000198.1, on the reverse strand, counting down.
CGGCGGCGGGCTGATCAGCGTCACGCCCTTGGTCGAATGCCGTAGACGGGCGATCAGGTCTGTGACCTTCATGCCGGGCAGCTGACCGCCCTCACCGGGCTTGGCACCTTGGGCGACCTTAATCTCCAGCTCTTCGCATTGGTTCAGGTACTCGGCGGTCACACCAAAGCGACCAGACGCCACCTGCTTGATCTTGGCTGATGGGTTGTCGCCATTAGGCTCTGGCACGAAATGCGCCGGGTCTTCGCCGCCCTCGCCACTGTCAGAGCGCGCACCGATGCGGTTCATCGCGACATTCAGCGTCTTGTGCGCCTCCGGGCTGAGAGCCCCCAGCGACATGCCCGGCGTCACGAAACGCTTGCGGATCGCAGTGACGCTTTCCACCTCGTCGACGTTGATCGCATCGCCCATCGGCTTGATCGCCAAAAGGTCACGCAGATGGATGGGCGGGTTGCTTTGCATTTTGGCCGAGTATTGCTTCCACATCTGGAAGGACCCGGTGTTGCAAGCCGTTTGCATCATATGCATCGACTGCGCTTCCCACGCGTGGGTCTCGCCAGTCTTGCGCGACTTGTAGAAGCCGCCAATCGGCAGCACATCACGCCCACCTTGCCAGCCTAGCTGGTGCACTTGCTCAGCCTTGTGCTGGAT
>JBCCUH010000197.1:0-4284 GCA_039197405.1 Pseudomonadota bacterium | reverse complement strand
GCCAATTGTGCTTTCCTCGCGCGTAACTTACACGAATTTCATGCGCATCATGAGCCTTAATGGCTGGGGCGGCACACTTGCCGATCAGCTCCTGCCCTATCTCGCCGCCACAGATCCCGATGTTCTGTGTCTTCAGGAAGTCGTGCACAGCCCCGACACCTCATTGGCCGAGCTTGAATATCGCGACGGCACCCATATCCTGCCGCAACGCGCCAATTTCTTTGCCGACGTCTGTGCAGCGCTGCCCCACCACACGGCTACCTTCTGCCCAGCCGCGCGCGGTGTGCTGTGGGATGGGGACGCCGCAGTCCCCTCCTATTGGGGGCTGGCAACCTTCGTGCGCTCGACCATCCCTGTCATTGCGCAAAACCAGGGGTTTGTGCACAAGGGATACGGCGCGGATGGCTACGGCGATCACCCGCGTTCGCGCAGCGCCCATGGGCTGCGTCTGTGGGATCATACCGCCAGGCATGCGGTCAGCGTTACTCATATGCACGGGTTGCGTGATCTGCGCGGCAAGATGGACACGCCCGAACGCGCGCGTCAGGCAGAGCGGCTGCTCGCCCTCAGCGCAAGCGTCACCGAAGCTGGCGATATCGCGGTGATCTGCGGCGATTTCAACGTCACACCCGAAAGTGAAACTCTGAAGCTGCTGACGCAAGCCGGATTTACCGAGCTGGTCACGCATTTCGGCCACCCCACAACGCGCACCTCCCACTACCGCAAGCCTGCGCGCTTTGCCGACTATCTGGCGGTAAATGACATCTCTGCCGTCAAGCAGTTCGACGTTGTCACAGCGCCGGAAGTCTCCGACCATTGCCCGCTGGTCGTGACGCTGACCTGACCCGCCCGCTTAATTATACATTCGTGAAAGCTGCGTGAATTTGCCTGTGCAGTGGGGAATCCCATACCGAGGGCTGCACGGCCTGCGTGCTAGGCACGCTTTATTAAAGACAATCCATTTTGATCATTTGCCAAGGAATTCAAACCATGGAACACCTTGTTAACCGTTTGACAGACAACATTTTTCAGATCATCGGCGTGATTGGTTTTGCCCTTTATGTGGGCAATTACCTGTTGCTCACATTCGATATCCTCCGGTCCGACACCATCGCCTATTTCGCCCTGAACCTTGTGGCCTCCAGTTTCGTGCTGGTGTCCCTGACCCATAGTTTCAATCTGGCCTCGCTGCTGATTCAGCTTTTCTGGATCGGGATATCCGTTATCGCGATTGCGATGCGCTGGCGTCCGAAAGCTGCGCGCGCAGTTGCGTCTTGAGCACCTTGCCGTAGTTGTTCTTTGGCAGGGCATCTGTGGCAACATAGGCTTTGGGCCGCTTGAAGCGCGCGATCCCGGCAAGGCAATGCCGGTCCAGCGCGGCACTGTCTAGCGGTCCGTCGCAGACCACGAACGCCACGACCTCTTCGCCCCATTCGGCATGCGGGCGTCCAACCACCGAAGCTTCCAGAACCGAGGGATGCTGGAGCAACAGCTCCTCCACCTCGCGCGGGTAGATGTTCGAGCCGCCGGAAATGATCATATCCTTCGAGCGGTCCACCAGCGTCAGATAGCCTTGCGCGTTCATGTGCCCGATATCTCCGGTGCGCAGCCAGCCATCCCGTAGTGCGGCTGCCGTCGCCTCGGGCGCGCGCCAGTAGCCGGGCATCACCGGCGCGCCGCGCACCATGATCTCGCCGGTTGTCCCCGCGGGGACAGGGGCGCCGTCTGCATCGCCGATGCGGACCTCCACCGCCGATTGCGCGTAACCGACGCTGGCCAGTCGATCCTTCCAATCCGGGCGGCTTCTGTCCGCCACATCGGCACGCGGCAGAACCGTGATCGCCATCGGGCATTCGCCCTGACCGTAGATCTGCACGAAGATATCGCCAAAGTGGTCCACCGCCTCGATGATATCGGCCAGATACATCGGGCCGCCCGCATAGACGATGGTGCGCAGGCCGGTGCCGGGGTCGGCGCTTTGCCTGGCCACATGCGTGAGCCGTTTGACCATGGTGGGTGCTGCGAACATGTGCACGCGTCCGTGATGGCGGGCAAGCGCCAGAACCTCGGCCTCGTCAAACCCCCGGCTGGCGGGAAACACATGCCGCGCGCCTTTCAGAACATGCATCAGACTGTAAAGACCGGCGCCATGGCTTAGGGGCGCGGAATAAAGCGCAGCATCTTCGGCAACTACCTGATCCACATCAGAAAAATAGCTAAGCGCCATAGCTTGCAACATGCCATGGGTGATGATCACCCCCTTGGGCCGCCCTGTGGTACCCGATGTGTAAAAGAGCCAGGCCAGATCATTCCGGTCCCTCGGTTCAATCAAAGCGGGCGCATCCGTTAGCAGAGCGTTACCTGCGCGGTCGATATCAATCACCGGTACCGCAACACCAGCCTCGCGCACCTCGTCAATCTTCGCTTTGCTGGCAAAGACCAGACAGGCGCCGGCGTTTTGCACGATCCAGGCCACCTCGCGCCCGTGCAGCTTGGCGTTGATTGGCACGGCTGCGGCTCCGGCCCACCAGATGCCAAAGAGCGCAGGCAGAAAGGCCGGGGTGTTCTCGGCAAAAATCGCGACACGATCCCCCGGTGCCACACCCTTTGCCTGAAGATCGCCCGCGATCCGGGCCGCCTGATCCGCGAAACCGGCATAGTCCGACAGCAGCTGCTTGCCATCAAAAAGCGCGGGCGCCTCCCCCTCAAATGCGGCGCGCCGGTGCAGCCAGATCGCAAGGTTCATCGGCCTCTCCTTCCCGTTCCGCCGGAAAATACCACCCCTGCTGCTGGAAAAAAGCGCAAAGCACCATATTTCAGACACCGGGGCGGAAAACCGGGGCAAAGCCGCGTCTTTTCACGCCCAAAGCTTTGGCCTATAACGCGCAACAGCACATCCGCAGGGCCCAAGAGCCGCACGGATCAGAGTCGAGGGACACCGAGGGAAACCAATGACCAAAAAGACCCATCAGGCAGACGTGGATTTCATTCAGGCTCTGGCCGAGCTGCTGCGCGAGAATGACCTGACCGAATTGCAGGTCAAACGGGAATATGCCGAAAATGATCGCCTGAATGTCCGCGTCAGCCGCGGCGTCCCGGTTGCGGCACCTGTTCAGGTTGCAGCTGCTCCTGCCGCCCCAGCTCCGGCAGCCGCCCCCGCTGCACCGGCGGCCCCCGCCGCCAGCGAAGCGGCACCGGAAGATCCCGCAAAACACCCCGGCGCAGTAACCTCGCCGATGGTGGGCACTGTCTACATGCAGCCTGAACCCAGCTCGCCTGCTTTCGTCAGCGTCGGCGCAACCGTGAGCGAAGGCGATACGCTGCTGATCGTTGAGGCGATGAAAACCATGAACCACATCCCGGCACCGCGCTCTGGCAAGGTGACGCGCATCCTGGTGGAGGATGGCACCACAGTCGAATTTGGCGCACCTCTGGTTATCATCGAATAAGAGGCCGGAATGTTTGACAAAATCCTGATTGCAAACCGCGGCGAAATCGCCCTTCGCGTGGTGCGGGCCTGCCGCGAAATGGGCATCGGGTCGGTCGCCGTGCATTCGACAGCCGACGCGGATGCAATGCATGTGCGCATGGCCGATGAGGCGATCTGCATCGGGCCGCCCTCCAGCACCGAAAGCTATCTGAATTTCCCGGCGATCATCGCCGCTTGCGAAATCACCGGCGCGCAGGCGATCCACCCCGGTTACGGCTTTCTGTCCGAGAACGCCAATTTCGTGCAGGTGGTCGAGGATCACGGGCTGACCTTCATCGGCCCTACTGCTGAACATATTCGCGTCATGGGCGACAAGATCACCGCAAAGGACACGATGAAGGCGCTTGGCGTGCCGTGCGTGCCCGGCTCTGACGGCGGGGTTGATACGCTGGAAGAGGCGCTGCGCATCGGCGAAGAATTCGGCTATCCGGTGATCATCAAGGCCACCGCAGGTGGCGGCGGCAAAGGCATGAAGGTCGCCAACTCTGCCGACGAGATGAAATCGGCCTTTCAGACCGCGCGCGCCGAAGGCAAGTCCAACTTCGGCAATGACGAGGTTTACATCGAGAAGTACCTGACCACGCCGCGTCACATCGAAATTCAAGTGTTCGGCGATGGCAAGGGCAAGGCGGTACATCTGGGCGAGCGTGACTGTTCGCTGCAGCGGCGCCATCAGAAGGTTTTCGAAGAAGCCCCCGGCCCGGCGATTTCGGCCGACGAACGCGCGCGCATTGGCAAGACCTGTGCGGATGCGGTTGCCAAGATCAACTATATCGGCGCGGGCACCATCGAGT
>JBCCUH010000196.1:0-4286 GCA_039197405.1 Pseudomonadota bacterium | reverse complement strand
CAAACCCGGCTTCATCATCGTCGCGGCCTGGATGATGGCGGCGGCGCAGGATCTGGGCGGCCCACCGGGGCGGCTTTGGTCGTTCATGCTGGCGCTGACCATTGTGCTCATTCTGGCGATGCAGCCGGATTTCGGACAGGCTGCGTTGATCCTTTTTGGCTGGGGCGTGATGTATTTCGTGGCCGGTGCGCCGATGACGCTGCTTATCGGTATGGCGGGTATGGTCGTTCTGGGCGGCTTGTTTGCCTATTCCAACTCCGAGCATTTCGCGCGCCGGATTGATGGATTTCTCAGCACCGATGTGGATCCGACAACACAGCTTGGGTACGCAACGAACGCGATCCGCGAGGGCGGATTCTTTGGCGTAGGTGTGGGCGAGGGCGAGGTGAAATGGTCACTGCCTGATGCGCACACCGATTTCATCATCGCAGTTGCGGCGGAAGAATACGGGCTGATCCTCGTTCTCGCGATCATCCTTCTTTACGCAGGCGTTGTCGTGCGTTCGCTGCTCAGGCTGATGCGGGAGCGCGATCCGTTCATCCGCCTGGCTGGCACCGGGCTGGCCTGTATGTTCGCGGTGCAGGCGATGATCAATATGGGCGTGGCCGTGCGGCTATTGCCCGCCAAGGGGATGACCCTGCCGTTTGTGAGCTACGGCGGCTCGTCGCTCATTGCCGGGGGGATTGCAGTCGGCATGCTTTTGGCGTTTACCCGGACCAGGCCGCAGGGCCAGATCGGAGACCTTCTGAGAGGTCGCGGGTAGGGGAAACGCCATGTCGGCCACATCGCCGCTGCTGATTATCGCTGCCGGGGGCACCGGCGGCCACATGTTCCCGGCGCAAGCCCTGGCGGAGGCGATGCTAGCCAAAGGCTGGCGCGTGAAGCTGAGCACTGATGCGCGCGGTGCGCGCTATACCGGCGCTTTTCCCGACGCGGTACTGATCGAGCAGATCGCCAGCGCCACGTTTGCGCGGGGCGGGATCGTGGCAAAACTGGGGGTTCCTTTCAGGATTGCAGGCGGCGTGCTTGCTGCGCTGTTCAGGATGCTGCGCGACAAGCCTGCGGTGGTGGTCGGTTTCGGCGGCTATCCCACGATACCGGCCATGAGCGCAGCAACGATCCTGCGGCGTCCACGCATGATCCACGAACAAAACGGCGTTCTGGGCCGGGTCAACAAGGTGTTTGCAAAACGCGTCACGGCAGTTGCTGCAGGCACCTGGCCTGTTGACACGCCCGATGGCGCGCATGCCATTCACACGGGCAATCCCGTGCGTGGCGCTGTGCTGGAGCGCGCCGGTGCCGGATATATCCCGCCGGGGGATTATCCGATGAGCCTGCTGATCATGGGCGGCAGCCAGGGCGCGCGCATCCTGTCGGATGTGGTGCCACCGGCGATTGCGGCTTTGCCGATGCAGGTTCTGAAAAATCTGCGCATCAGCCAACAGGCCCGCGATGAGGATGGTGCGCGCGTTTCAAAATACTATGCCGAGCATCAGATCAATGCCGATGTGCAGCCTTTCTTTCACGATGTGCCCGCGTTGATGAGCGAGGCGCAACTGGTGATCAGCCGCGCCGGAGCCTCGTCGGTGGCGGATATTTCGGTGATCGGGCGCCCGTCAATCCTTGTACCATACGCTGCCGCCACTGCGGATCATCAGACAGCCAATGCCTCAGGGTTGTCTGATGCGGGCGGCGCGGCAGTGTTACAGGAACCCCAGTTCACACCCGAGCGGCTGACAGAGATGTTGACGGAGTTTTTCAGCGCGCCGGACCAGGCCGCAGCGATGGCCCGGAACGCTTTGACCCAGGGCAAGCCCGATGCAACCCAAGCGTTGGTCGCTTGCGTCGAAGATCTGGCTGCCGGCCGTCTGCCGCAAGCAGCTGCACAGACAGAAGGTTAACGATTTATGAATGCTCCCACCAAACTTCCCGGCGACGTTGGGCCCATCCATTTTGTCGGCATCGGCGGCATTGGCATGTCGGGTATTGCGGAGGTGCTGCTCAATCACGGCTACGTGGTGCAGGGCAGTGACGCGAAACGCTCGAAGATCACGGATCGCCTGGAGAAGCTGGGCGCGCATATCTTTGAAGGGCAGCGCGCGGACAACCTTGCGGATGCGGATGTTGTGGTCATCTCTTCGGCGATCAAACCGGGCAATCCGGAACTTGATGAAGCGCGTGCCAGGGGGCTGCCCGTGGTACGCCGCGCCGAGATGCTGGCCGAGCTGATGCGCCTCAAGCTGAATATTGCGGTGGCTGGCACCCACGGGAAAACCACCACGACGACGATGGTGGCGACCTTGCTTGATGCGGGCAGGTTTGACCCGACGGTCGTGAATGGCGGCATTATTCACGCCTATGGATCGAACGCGCGCATGGGGCAGGGCGAGTGGATGGTGGTTGAAGCCGACGAAAGCGACGGCACATTCAACCGACTGCCTGCAACCATTGCGATTGTGACCAACATTGATCCAGAGCACATGGAACATTGGGGCACCGAGGAGAACCTGCATCAGGGGTTTTACGATTTCGTCTCGAACATTCCTTTTTACGGCATTGCGGTGTGCTGCACCGATGACAGTGACGTGCAGACGTTGGTGGGCAAGCTGACCGACAGGCGCGTTTTGACCTATGGCTTCAACGCGCAGGCGGATGTGCGGGCAGTGGGGTTGCACTACGACAAGGGCATCGCGAAGTTCGACATTCATTTGCAGAACGAAGACCGGATGATCGAAGGCTGCAGCCTGCCGATGCCGGGTGATCACAACGTCTCCAACGCGCTGAGTGCGGTGGCCGTGGCGCGGCACCTGGGCATGTCGGGCGATGAAATTCGCAGCGCGCTGGAAAGCTTTGGCGGCGTGAACCGCCGCTTTACCCGTGTGGGCGAGGTGAATGGCGTTACAATCATTGATGACTACGGCCATCACCCGACCGAGATTGCAGCGGTCTTGAAAGCGGCCCGGCAGGCCAGCGAGGGACGGGTGATCGCCGTGCACCAGCCGCATCGCTACACGCGCCTGCATCACCACTTCGATGATTTCTGCGCCTGCTTCAACGAGGCTGATGTGGTGGCCATCGCAGAAGTTTTCTCGGCTGGCGAAGCGCCGATTGACGGTGCGTCCCGGGATGATCTGGTTGCGGGTCTCATTCGCCACGGACACCGGCATGCGCGCGCCATCAGCGATGAAGACGACCTGACCCGGTTGGTGAAAGAGCAGGCGGCCCCCGGCGACATGGTTGTCTGTCTTGGGGCCGGGACAATCAGCGCATGGGCCAACGGGCTGCCGGAGCGGCTGGCGTGAGGCCCCGAGTTTTCGACGAAAACTCGGGGGCAGTTGCATGAGCCTGTCCCTGACACTGGGGGCGCTTTTCGTGCTGGTTTCAGCCATTGTCGCGCTATTGCCCATCCGCAGGCAAATGGTGCCGGGCGGCACCCTGCTGCTGGCCGCGCCCTTGTTGCTGGCTTTCATTGGATATCAGCACGGCTGGATCTGGTTTGCGCTTGGTTTGGCCGCGTTCGTGTCGATGTTTCGCAATCCGCTTCGCTATCTTTGGGCGCGGGCGAAAGGCGACCGGTCGGAGCTGCCGAAATGACGCTGTCGTTGGTGCTTGCGTTGATCTGGCTGGTCACGGCCAATGTAATCGGGATGTTTCCCAGCAAGGATCATCACTGGCGCAATGCCTATCTGCTGATCGGGCTGGGGATGCCCTTGCTGATCTGGGTCTGGTGGCAAAATGGGGTCTGGATCGCGCTGGTGGTCTTGATCGCCGCCATGAGTGTGTTGCGCTGGCCGGTGATCTATCTGGCACGCTGGATTGCTTCGCGCGACAGGTAGTTTCAGCAAGGCTTTCGAGGCTAGCGGATGAACATAACCGGGCTGAGGCGCAAAACGGCCCGCCCCATGGGGCGAGCCGAGTGGTTACCATTCACTGGTTAACCGGTCTTTAGCGGACGATGTAGACGATCTCACCGCTGTCGGGGCGCACGATCACGGGTTCACCGTTCAGATAGACATAGGCGAAGTCCGCATTGTTCGGAATTTCGTAAACCGCCACCTGGTCTAGCGGCACTTTGGCGCCGACAATCGCTTCGCCGCGAACGACAGTGGTGTCCACCGGGTTGGCTGTCACGTAAGCGATGGTTTCTTCATCGGGCTGAGCCGCTTCGGTACCAGCTGCCGCGCCCAGGATGCCACCTGCGATCACGCCGCCGATGGGACCGCCAATGGCCGTTGCGGCGATGGCGCCCATAGTTGCCCCTGCTGCCGCGCCGGCAACCATCTCGT
>JBCCUH010000195.1:0-4300 GCA_039197405.1 Pseudomonadota bacterium | reverse complement strand
GACTGCAAGGTTTTTAGACAAAAGAGATGTGCCCAATGCGTTTGCCTCTGCTTTGCACGGCCTTGCTGGCCTTGACGTTGACACCCCCCGCCGCAGTCCTGCACGCGCAGACCCAGCCACCGCTGCTCGCGCTGTCCGAAGTCGTGACCCTGACGCAGAGCGATCCGGCGGCGGCGCTTGCCAAGCTGGATCAGGTGATCAGCCAGATGCCGCAGGATGACGCGCGGCTGACTTTTGATCTGTTTGAGATGAAAGCGCAAATCCTGCGCGATCTTGGCCGCACCTTGGAAGCGGCCCAGACGCGCGCGCAGCTGGCAGTCTTTGCCGCTGGCAACAGAGAGCGGCTGGACATCGACCCGGTGCCGATCTGGGCGGCTGCAGCTGCGCTGTTTGAAGAGGGTGGTGATCTGGCCACCGCACGCGACGCGCTGGGCGAGATGAAGCAACAGCAGCGTGAAAACGGCGCCTCCGCCGATCAATTGGACGCAACCCAGGCGCAGATCGACCGGTTGACGCTGGCCTTGGGCGAAGACGTGAAAGAGCCGCTTTTTGCCGCAGACAACAGCACCCGCGGCGCCTTTGGTACAGGCGGCACCGCTGAATACACCGAGGTGGATGTCTATTACGCCACCGATCGCGCCCGCAGCGGCGAAACCGATCCCGGCGCTTTTTACGGCTATGCGCGCGGCGCGCTGGATTATGGGATCGCGACCGTGACGATCCCGAAAATCCATCAGCAGGGCATCGTCGATGCGCCGTCCATCTGGAAGCTGGAATTCAGCGAAAACCCGGCCAAACATGTGGTACTGCAAAGCATCACGCCGGTTGCCGTGGATGCGTTCTTTGGCGCGATGAGCCGCGAACTTGAGACGCGCGGCGCGGATGCGGCCTTTGTGTTCATTCACGGCTACAATGTCGCCTTTGATCAGGCGGCCCGGCGCGCGGCGCAGATTGCCTATGACATGAAGTTCCCCGGTATCCCGGTGCTTTACTCCTGGCCCTCGCGCGGTAGCACGGCAGGATATATCGCCGACACCGCCGTTGTACGCCTCAGCGGGCGGCGTCTGTCAAGGTTTCTGGACGATATGATCGACCGCTCCGGCGCGGGCACGATTCATATCGTTGCGCACTCCATGGGCAATCGCGCGCTTACCGATGCGCTGGAATTGCTGGCGCTGCGCCGTGGCCTTGGCTCTGGATCAGAGCCGGTCTTTGATCAGGTGCTCTTTGCCGCCCCGGACGTGGATGCCGATCTTTTTGCCGAGATGATGCCGACCATCCGCCCCGTCGCCAAACGCCTGACGCTTTACGCCTCCGAGCAGGATTGGGCGCTGGCGACGTCAAAGCAACTGCACGGTGATGCGCCACGAGCTGGGCAAGGCGGCGGCGACATGATCACCCGGCCTGAATTCGACAGCGTGGATATGTCCCTGCTGGGCGATGACATGCTGGCCCACAGCTATTTCGCTGACGACAGTTCCGCGCTGGCGGATATGGTCGCGCTATTCTGGCGCAATGCGGCACCGAACCTGCGCTGCGGGCTGGAGCCGGTCGTCGAGGATGGCACGACCGCCCCGATCTGGAACTACACGCCCGGCTCCTGCTCGGAACGCGCGTTGATGGCGGTGCTGGCCCATATGCAAAGCGAAGGCGTGAGCGACAGCGCCGCAGCCCGGCAGATACTAGCCAGCACCATTGCGGATGCGGCAACCGCCGAGGCGCTGCAACCCGTGGTCGACCGGCTGCTCAGCGAATGATCGCGCGGGGGGCTGCACGCGGCTAGCCTGCAACCCGGCGCATCAGTGCCTCAACCGGGCCGCGTTTGAAAAACCGTGACCAGACATAGGCAAAGAGGGTCGCGCAGATGCAAAACACCAGCGAAGCCCACAGCGCTTGCTGCGCCGTTTGACCGCCCAGCAGCCCCAAAGCCTCCAGCGTGCCCATACCGATGAGGATATGCGCGATATAAAGCGTGAGCGTCTGGCGCCCGGCGGGCAGCAGCCAGGTAAACACGCCGAGCGTCTCCAACCTGGGCGTGCCCATCAGACACAGGCCGATGACAAGGCTGGCCGCCCCGGAACCTGCGAGCATGTAAAGCGGCATGGGCGGCACCGGATCTGTGGCGACCAGTGCGATCAGCTCGGGGTCCACGGAGCCCGCAAGCGGGGAGAGTGCCCAACTCAGCGCCTCGGCCAGCACCAGCGCGCCGGCACCCCAGGCGATCATACGCAGCTGCACACCGCGCACGCCAAGCGCCAAACGGCTCAGCACGATGCCAAGCAGAAGAAAGGCAAGCCAGGGGATGACCGGATGCCAGCCGTTGAAAAAGAGGTGTCTGACAAAACCCGTTGGCGTCCAGAAATCCTGATAGGTCAGGCTTTGCCAGTTCCAACCCGCATCATAGTCAAGCGCCAGGATCATCACGACGAACAGCAGGTTCAACCCCGCGATGCTCCACAGCAAAAGCCGCGTGGATGCGCCAAGCATGAAAGCGCCAAAGAGAAAGTAGAAGGCGTAGAAATGCAGGATGTCGGCGTCAAAGACCGTCATGTTCAATAGACCGATAGCCAGCAGAAACAACGCCCGCCGGAACGTAACGGCGACGGTTTGATCAAGCCGCTTGCGCGCCGCCAGCCCAAGCCCGATGCCCGCCAGCACCACGAAAGTTGCCGCCGCCCGACCTTCAAGCGCGCCGGTCAGTAGGCTGGTCAGGCCGCTTCCGCCTTCGGCGCCCATGGCGATCTTGAAGTTGACGATGACCATGCCGACAAAGGCAAGATAGCGGGCCAGATCAAGGCCGTTCAGGCGGTTGGATGCAGGCTTGGAATGCGATGTTTCGGACATGTGGCAATGGGCCTTCGCGGGGTTTGGGAAGAAATCGGGTCAGTCTGGACCTGCACGGCAGGACCTACTCGACAGGCACCTGCTGCAGCCCCGACTGCACCGGCCCCCATCCTTGAACAATGTCGCCGCGCACCGGGTACAGCAGCAGATAGCCCAGTACCAGCCAGATCAGTCCCAGCGCAACAATCCTGCGCCCGGCATGACGATGATAGCTGCGGCCCAGCACCCAGCCTTGCGTGTTGGTGATCGCCGCATCGCGGGGAAAGCTCTGCATATCGTCCAAAGCCGCACGCAGGCCGGAATAGCTTTCAGTGATCGCGGTCAGCGTGATGCCGATGTTCAGCGTGTAAAAGAAGAACACCAGAAGGCGCGGGATCAGAAAGCTGACGTCAGTGGTCGCAAAGAACACCATGACGCCGACGATGGCCGCATGGGTGTAGATGATCCGCTGCCAGAGCGTGTCCAGCCGCGAATTGAAGGACAGCGCCAGCGAGATGAGATCGGTGTAGCTCATCAGTGGTTTTGCATCGGGCGCGGTTTCGTCGGAGGTCGTCATGGCTGCTACAGCACCCGATCTGGCATCTTGCGTCAAGCGTTCAGGTCAAGGGGTAAACCCGCAAACGCAGGCATGCCTCAAAGCCCGTTGACCGGCACTTTCAACACCGGATTGCCATCTTCGTCTGTCGGCACATGCCCTGCGCGCATGTTGACCTGCAACGAGGGGATGATCAGCTTTGGCACGCTTAGCTGTGCATCGCGTTCAGTGCGGAACGTGATGAACTCGTCCCGTGTCTTGCCGCCGCCGACATGGATATTGTCGGCCTTTTGCTCGGCCACTGTGGTTTCCCACTGTATGGACCGGCCGCCGGGGCCATAGTCGTGGCACATGAAAAGCCGCGTTTCGTCCGGCAGGCTCAACACTTTCTGGATGCTGTCATAAAGCGCACCTGCATCGCCGCCGGGAAAATCGCAGCGGGCAGAGCCGCCATCGGGCATGAAAAGCGTATCGCCTGCGAAAGCCGCATCGCCCAGCACATGCACCATGCACGCGGGCGTGTGACCGGGGGTGTAGATGGCAAACCCCTGCAAGTCGCCGACCATATAGGTATCGCCATCCTTGAAAAGCGCATCGAATTGCGAGCCGTCCCGCTGAAACTCCGTGCCTTCGTTGAACACTTTGCCGAAGGTTTCCTGCACCACCATGATCTTTTCACCGACACCGATCTTGCCGCCCAGCCTGTCTTGCAGATAGGGCGCGGCGCTCAGATGGTCGGCATGCACATGGGTCTCGATGATCCAGTCCAGCGTCAGCCCGCGCGCTTCGATCTCGGCAATCAGCTTGTCGGCGGCATCGGTGGTGATGCGGCCCGCAGCATAGTCGATATCCATGACGCTGTCGATAATCGCGCAATGGGTCGAAGCGGGGTCTTTCACGATATAGGTGATCGTGTTCGTG
>JBCCUH010000194.1:0-4412 GCA_039197405.1 Pseudomonadota bacterium | reverse complement strand
GACGGCGCGGATGCCGACGCAGGGGTCGTGACGGCCTTTGGTGATGATCTCAGTGTCCTCGCCCGATTTGGTGATCGTCTTGCGCGTGGTCAGAATTGACGACGTGGGTTTGACGGCAAAGCGCACGACGATGTCCTGACCTGTGCTTATCCCACCGAGGATGCCGCCCGCATGGTTGGAGCTGTATTCAGGGCCATCTGTGCCCATGCTGATTTCATCGGCGTTCAGCTCGCCCGTCAGCATCGCGGCAGACATGCCTTCGCCGATCTCGACGCCCTTGACCGCATTGATGCTCATCATCGCAGCAGCGAGGTCCGTGTCGAGCTTGGCATAGATCGGAGCGCCAAGGCCTGCGGGGACATTGCGGGCAGTGACTTCGATGATCGCACCGACGGAAGAGCCGGACCTGCGCAGGCCGTCGAGATAGTCGGCCCAAGTCTCTGCCGCCCGCGCGTCAGGCGTCCAGAAGGGGTTCTGTTCGATCTGATCCCAGTCGAAATTTGCGCGGTCGATCTCATGCGCGCCCATACGGGTCATGTAACCTGTGATCTCGATCTCGGGCGCCAATTTCGCCAGTGCCGCACGCGCCAGACCACCAGCGGCAACGCGGGCTGCCGTTTCACGCGCGGAAGAGCGACCGCCGCCGCGATAATCGCGGTTTCCGTACTTTTGAAAATACGTGATGTCCGCATGGCCGGGACGGAATTTCTCGGCAATATCGCCATAGTCTTTCGAGCGTTGATCGGTGTTTTCGATCATCAACTGCACGGAGGTTCCGGTGGTCTGGCCCTCGAACGTGCCGGACAGGATTTTCACCGCATCCGGCTCCCGCCGCTGGGTGGTATATTTGTTCTGGCCGGGTTTGCGCTTGTCGAGCCAGTACTGGATCGCAGCCTCGTCAATCTCGACGTTCGGCGGCACACCATCGACCGTCGCGCCCAATGCGGGCCCATGGCTTTCGCCCCAAGTGGTGACGCGGAAGAGGTGACCGAAGGTGTTGAACGACATGGGCTGAAGCTCCTTTGCGACCCTGTTACCCATGGCACGCGCGGCCCTCAAGGGATTTCGCTGGACGATACAGGGGATGTGCCCTAACTGTCATCCCACCTCGGGGGGCTTGGGCAACCAAGCTGAGATTTGCCATACGCATGACCCGTAGAACCTGAACCGGTTAACACCGGCGGAGGGAAGGTGTGGACATCTCCATCACTTGCCAGCCGCCCGTTGCCATAATGGAGGATGCCATGAAGTATCTTGCTTTTGCTGCGGGATGTCTTGTTGCCAGCGTAGCCAGCGCCGAGACGCCCGTTTTGACTGTTTACACTTATGACAGCTTTGTCAGCGACTGGGGTCCCGGCCCCGCGGTGGAAAAGGCGTTTGAAGAAACCTGCGGCTGTGATCTGAAGTTTGTCGGCGCGGGTGATGGCGCGGCCCTGCTTGCACGGATAAAGCTGGAAGGCGCGCGCACCGAGGCGGATATCGTGCTGGGTCTGGACACGAACCTGACGGCGGCGGCTGCTGAAACAGGACTTTTTGCAGAGCATTCCGTCACTGCTGAATATAGCTTGCCGATCGCGTGGACTGACACCACGTTTGTGCCCTTTGACTGGGGGTATTTTGCCTTCGTGCACAAGGCAGGTATGGAGGCCCCGACGGATATGAAAGCGCTGGGTGCGAGTGACGCCAAGATCGTCATTCAGGACCCACGCTCTTCCACACCCGGTCTGGGTCTGCTGATGTGGGTCAAAGCAGCTTATGGCGATGAGGCACCTGCGGTTTGGGAAGCACTTGCCGACAATGTCGTGACCGTGACCAAGGGCTGGTCTGAGGCCTATGGCCTGTTCCTTGAGGGCGAGGCGGACATGGCGCTGAGCTATACCACCTCTCCGGCCTATCACCTGATTGCAGAAGAGGACGCAGGCTATGCCGCCGCGCCTTTCAGCGAAGGCCATTACATGCAGGTGGAAGTTGCGGGCAAACTCAAAGGATCCCAGAACCAGGAACTGGCGGACCAATTCCTGTCGTTCATGGTGTCCGATGCTTTCCAGTCGATCATTCCGACGACCAACTGGATGTACCCTGCCGTGACGCCTGAGGGCGGTCTTCCGGACGGTTTCGAAACTTTGGTGACACCGGCCAAGTCGCTGCTGGTCGACCCTGCGGATGCGCCTGCGCTGCGGGATGAGGCTCTGGCCGAATGGCTGACCGCACTCAGCCAGTAACGCTTTGGCCGGGGATCGGGGCGGCGGCAATTGTCGCGATCCTGGTCCTTGGCACTCTTGGCATCGTGGCGTTGCGCGCGCCCGGTGCCGGTTCGCTTGGCCCCGCTGATTGGGCGGCGATCAGATTCACCCTGACGCAGGCGGTGGTTAGCGCCGTTCTAAGTGTGCTCCTCGCCATCCCGGTCGCGCGTGCATTGGCAAGACGGCGCTTTTGGGGGCGTGACGTATTGATCACCTTGCTCGGCGCACCCTTTCTCCTGCCCGTCATCGTTGCGGTCATGGGATTGCTTGCAGTTTTTGGGCGCGCGGGACTGGTCAATCAGGGTCTTGGCGCTTTGGGCTTGCCGCCAGTTCCCATATACGGCTTTCACGGAGTGGTCATCGCGCATGTATTCTTCAACCTGCCGCTGGCAACGCGGGTGATCCTGCAAGGCTGGCTCGCCATCCCAGCAGAGCGGTTTCGGCTGGGCGCGCAACTGGGCTTTGCCCCCTCAGATATGCGCAGACATCTGGAATGGCCCATGCTGCGCCAGACGGTTCCAGGTGCTTTCGCGATCATCTTTGCAATCTGCCTGAGCAGTTTTGCCGTGGCCCTGACGTTGGGGGGCGGTCCGAAAGCGACAACGGTGGAATTGGCGATCTATCAGGCGTTTCGCTTTGACTTCGATCTCGGCAAAGCCGCTGTGCTCGGCGTGGCGCAACTGGCGCTGGCCGGCGGAGCGGCGCTGCTCGCGCTGTGGCTGACGCAAGACGGCGATGTGTTCGGACGCGGTTTGGATCGCGCTGTCGAACGGTGGGATGCACAATCGTCAAGTGCGCGAATACTGGATGTCGTGGCAATCAGCTTTGCCGCCCTGTTCCTGCTCGTTCCCCTGATGACGATAGCGGCACGCGGTGTGGCCGCATTTCCCGAAATGCCGATGCAGGTCTGGCGCGCAGCGGGCGTGTCGCTGGGCGTCGCCCTGCTATCCACAGTAATCGCTATTTTGCTAGCGTTGAGCATCGCGCTGGCAACGGTCCGGCTCCGAGCGCTTGAAAGCGTTGGGCTGCTTGCCATTGCCGCATCGCCACTGGTGATCGGCACCGGGCTGTTTCTGGTGATCTTTCCTTTTGCCTCGCCTCAAGACTGGGCGATGGTCGTCACCGCCTGTGTCAACGGCATCATGGCCTTGCCTTTTGCGTTACGCGCGCTGGTGCCTGCGGTTCAGAACGCCTTTGCCAGCTACGGGCGACTGGCGTCGTCGCTCGGGTTCGGGCGCTGGGGTATGATCAGGATTGTCGTCCTTCCCAGATGCCGCGCACCGCTAGGGTTTGCCGCTGGCCTCGCGGCGGCGCTGTCTATGGGCGATCTGGGGGTTGTCGCACTGTTTGCAGGCGCTGAGGAAGCGACATTGCCGTTACAGGTTTTCCGCCTCATGGGATCCTACCGGATGGACGCTGCTGCGGGCGCATCGGTTCTGCTTGCGGCGCTGTCCTTTGCCCTGTTTTATCTGTGCGATGCGTGGGGACGACAGAATGCTTGAGTTTACTTCGGTGACAGTGCGCCAGGGGAGTTTCACCCTGACAGCAGACTGGTCGCTGACCCCCGGCGTACGCGCGGCAATTATCGGGCCATCTGGCGCAGGCAAGTCGACCTTGCTGATGGGGCTTGCCGGGTTTCTGGACATCGAAGGGCATGTGTCCTGGCAAGGTCAGCCCATAGAACATCTGGCTCCAGCCGCGCGACCGATGGCGGTCCTGTTTCAGGACAACAATCTTTTTGCGCACATGACAGTCGGGCAGAATGCGGGGCTGGGTCTTCGGCCTTCATTAAGGTTAACGAATGAAGAACGGGAGCGCGTGGTGCAGGCTCTCGCTGATGTTGGCTTGAAGGACATGAGCGATCGGAAGCCAAGCGAGTTGTCTGGTGGACAGCAGAGCCGCGCAGCTTTGGCACGGGTGATGCTTCAGGACAAACCCTGGCTGCTGCTCGATGAGCCTTTCGCAGCGTTAGGCCCAGCTCTGAAATCTGAAATGCTCGATCTGGTGGCTGAGCTTTGCACGCGCAAGGGCGCGGGTCTCATGATGGTCAGCCATGATCCAGACGACGCCCGGCGGATATGCGATCAGTCCGTACTCGTTGCGGATGGCGCGGCGCACGCCCCCATGGAAACCGCGCATTTGCTGGACAACCCGCCAGCTGCGCTGAAG
>JBCCUH010000193.1:0-4414 GCA_039197405.1 Pseudomonadota bacterium | reverse complement strand
TTCCATCAATCACGCCTGTCATTCATGCGGATCCTGACCCGCCGCATGACGCGCGAGGCCTGGAGGTTTTCGCGCCCCGTCTTCGACATCGACGCCAAGGGCGTGGGTCATGCGGTCTATTGCGCGCATACGCCGGACCGGACGTATTCGTTGGTGGCCTTTGCCCATGATCTGCCTGCGGAAAAACGCTCTGATCGGGTGATCGCAGAGGCGTGGGACAGTACCTTTACGCTGTTCGACGGGTTGCCGGACGCGGCGGATATCGAACGGCTGCGCGCCAATATCCCGCTGCAGGAAGCCGGGCGCGCGACCCAAAAGGAGCTGTCGATCTCGCGAGCCAACAGGTCGGTTCGGCTGTGGGAATATATGGTGGGCTGCCTGTCGAAAGGGCGGCAGCCGGATCCGGCGGAAGTGGCCAAGGTTGGCTATCTGATGCGCACCACGGCGGTTTACGGATCGGGCAAGTTCGGCGCGGCGGACCGGGAAGCTACGGCGGCGCGTCCCGAGTGCAATGCGCCTTTTCAGATCGAGATGCTGTCGGTGTTCCTGACCCGGACCTATGTGCGGGATCTGATGCAGCATATGGCCAACCTGCGCGGCGGCGATACGGCGGTGATGCTGGACCCGGCGACTGCGCGCAGCATGGGCATCGGAAATTCCACAGGGCTTGGCATGGCGCCGTTTCTGGTGAACCACCCGGAGCTGTTCAACAACTGGATCGCCGCGCGCGAGGAGGCGATTGCGCGGGTGCGTTCGCTGCCGCAGGCCAGTCTTGATGAGATCGCGCTTTTCAAAAGCCTGATGGCCCGCTCGGTGGTATCTGCCGATCTTTGGTCGTCAGAGCATCCGATCCAGATCGAAAAGCTGGCGGCGCTGCGTCCTGATCTGAAAAAGCTTGAGAGTCACGTTGCCAGTGCGGATATGCAGGCGAGCCAGCCGTGGAACCGCCTGTTTCTCTGGGCGGAGGGCCATCTTGGAATGGACGCGCAGGAGTGTCTCGCGTCGCTGATGCTGGAGCCATTTGGCGCGCTGGTTGATGATCTTGCAGGCGAGATGGCAGATACAAATATCGGTGGATTTCGTATTGACGGCACGATGCCCGTTGCCGCCTTACGCGCGGTTCTGAAAGACGCCTATGGCTGGGCGTTGACGACGGATTGGATCGCGAAAGACAATTGCGCGCGCGCCTGGTACGTCTCGGAGGAAAAGCTGGAGCCGCGTCTGGGTGAGCGCTTTGAAGAGCCTGTGGCGGAATACGAACAACCCCTGGCGCCGGGGCGGGATGCGGCAGCCTTGTATCAGGCGCTGGAAAACGCGGCGCCGGACGAGCCGATTGCCCGTTTCCTGCTGGCGCATCCCGAGCATCGGCACATGGTGCGCCGTGCGCAAATCGTGGCGCGTGCGCCCTACGCTGAGATTCGCGACAACACCATTGGATCAGAGCTTTTGCCGATTGATATGCTGCGCTGCAAACTGTCGTTCTTTGGCGCTGTGCATTTCGACCCACGCTCGGACCGCTGGGTGCGTATTTGCATGTTTGGCGGCGCGCCTTACCCGGAAGATCTGAGCACGGCCGATGCGTTCTGGCCCTATCCCGCGGCGTTGCCGTGACCTATTCGCTGAATGAAATCGAGGCGCTGGTCAAAAAGGCTGCGCGTGGCTGCGGCTATGACTGGGGCATTGCCGAGGAAGCGGGCAAGGCCGTGCGCTGGCTGGCCTCGCATGAGCTGCCGGGCGGGGAGGTGATGGTGGCGCATCTGCAAGGGGATGGCACTGATGGGCCGCCCGGTGGGCTGGATGGCGTGTGGAGCAATGCGGCTGGATTGCTTTGCCCGCTGACCAGCGGTGCAGCGCTGAACGATTGTGCGGAGCGGCTGAAGGTCGGGGCTGCGCAGGTCATGGACCGCGTGGCGCATCCGTTGCTGGTGGTGCCCTTTGCGGCCTGGGCGGCGGTGCATATCAAATCGGCAGTCACCGTGAACTGGGACGGGGTGTCGGCAACAACAGACGGGTTCAATCTGGTTGTTCAGGGATCGCGTGATGCGCAGGTCGCCGATGTCGCGGATCGTTTGTCCTGCCGGATCCGGCCCGATGCAACTGGTATGACTGCCCCCGGATTGCGCGGCGAACTGGCTGCGGATGCGCATCGGGTGCTGAATGAATTTGCGCAGCGCACCTATGCGCCGGCAACCGAAGAATCACGGCTTTTGGGGGCCGGTGCAGGCACGTCCGATAATGACTGACGGAGGCGTCAAAACCCCGTTTGCGGACGTCGATCAGACCCGCTGGGCGCAAAACCCGGCGCGGTTTCAACCGGCCATGTCAGTTGTTCGCGACGGTCATATTAATCACATTTTTATTAACCTTCGCGAATGTCGTTTTTTGGCTCTGGATGCCGTTTTTCACTCGTCAATACGGCGGTTTCATGCTTGTTTATGCAATACACAAAATAGCTTTTTGATACTCACACGAAGGGCAACAGGGAGACTAAAATGAAGAACTACATGATTGGTGCGGCAGCTGCCGCAGCTATGACACTTGGTGCGAACGCTGCTCAGGCTGACTGCGGTGAAGTGTCGATCACAGAGATGGACTGGGCGTCCTCTGCGGTGGTGACAGCGGTTGCAAAATTCCTGATGGAACAGGGCTATGGCTGCACGGTGCAGAAGGTGCCGTCCTCGACAGTTCCGGCGCTGACTTCGCTGGCCGAAACAGGCGAGCCGGACATTCTGACAGAGGTTTGGGCGAATTCCACACCCTCATACGAGCCGCTGCTGGCGGAAGGAAAGCTGGTCGAGCTGACGCATGTTCTGTCCGACGGCGGCGTTGAAGCCTGGTGGATTCCGGCGTATCTGGCCGAAAGCAACCCGGAGCTGACAACATGGGAAGGCATCATGGCCAACCCGGCAGCTGTTGGCGGCAAGTTTCACGACTGCCCGTCAGGCTGGGCCTGCGACATCATCAACAACAACAACCTGAAGGCGCTGAATGCGGAAGCAAGCGGTCTTGAGCGTTTCCAGCACGGTTCGGGTGAAACCCTGCAGACCTCCATTGCGGCGGCCTATGACGAGAAAGCGCCCTGGCTGGGTTACTACTGGGCACCGACGGCTGTTCTGGGCAAATACCCGATGGTTCAGGTTCAGGTTGGTGAATACGATGCCGACGCGCATGCCTGTAATGGCGATGCCAACTGCGCCGACCCCAAGTTTTCTGCCTATCCGGCTGCGAAAGTTGTGACGGCTGTGTCCTCGGCCTTCATGGAGCGCGAGCCGGAAGTGGCGGAGTTGTTGAAGAACCTGTCCTTCACCAACGCGCAGATGGGCGAAGTTCTGGCGTGGCGCCTGGACAACAATGCCTCTTATGACGAAGCGGCTGTTCACTTCCTGACGAACAATGCGGACGTCTGGGGCAACTGGCTGAGCGATGAAGCAAAAGGCAAGCTGGCAGCGCTGCTGAAGTAAGCTGACGCACGACACTTGAGCCTTCCTGCGACACGCTCGCGGGAGGGCTCGTTTTTTTGGGGACGGGGGAAACGTAATGGCCTTTTATGACGGTGTGTTCAAAGCACTTGGCCTTTCAGATTGGTGCGGGGCGGAGGGGTCATCCGCGCCAATGTCAATGGCCGATCTGCTTGCCAAAAGCAGCGGTGAGGAAGTGAAGGGAGAGTTCTTTCCCTTCCCATCGTTGGATAATCTGAGCGAAAGCTGCTCTGCCGTGATCCAGTCGCGTGATGTGACCAAGGGGATCGAAGACAGTTTTCTGGCAGCAAAGCCGGCGCTGAAGACTGTGCTGGACCCGCTCACCCAGCCGCTGAGCTGGCTTTTGGATGGGGCGCTGTGGACATTCGCCGCTGTTCCCTGGTTCATCATGGTGCCGCTGCTGGTGGCGATTGCCTGGTATGCGTCGCGTTCGGTGGGCGTGACGATCTTTGTGGCTTTCTCGATCATGCTTCTGGGCTTTGTCGATCACTATGATGTGGCGATGCAGACCCTGTCGATCATCTTCGTTTGTACCGGGATATCGGTGCTGTTGGGCGTGCCGATCGGGATTGCCATGTCGAAATCGGACCGGTTGCAAAAGTCGGTTGTCCCGATACTCGATCTGCTGCAAACACTACCGACTTTCGTCTATCTCATTCCGCTGATCTTCCTGTTCTCGGTCACGGAATCCAAGCTGTATGGTATCGCGATCATTCTCTACGCCATCGTGCCTGTCATTCGACTGACGGACCTTGGTATCCGCCTTGTGGATCAGGATGTGATCGAAGCGGCCAATGCCTTCGGGATGAACTCCCGGCAGAAGCTGTGGGGGGTCGAGCTGCCACTGGCGCTGCCGAACATCATGGCCGGGATCAACCAGACCATCATGATGAGCCTTGCGATGGTCGTGATTGCCTCGCTCGTGTCTGCGCCGG
>JBCCUH010000192.1:0-4430 GCA_039197405.1 Pseudomonadota bacterium | reverse complement strand
TTTCTGACGGTGGTTTATGCGCTGCCGCTTATCCTGCTCTTGCTACGGGCAGTTCAGATCGACGGCCAGCTGTCTTTCGCGGAATACCGGCTGTTCTTCACCGAGGAGTACAATCTGAGCGTTCTGTGGCGGACGTTGCGCGTGGCGCTTTTGACGACCTTGCTGGCGCTGATCATCGCCTATCCGACGGCAATCGCCATGGCGCGCGCGCGGGGCATCTGGCTCTCGTTGTTCTTGGTTGCGATGGTCCTGCCGATGTCGGTGGGCGTGGTGGTCAAGGCCTTTGCATGGTCGATCCTCTTTCGGACCCGCGGCGTGTTGAACGACACGCTGATGTCGCTGGGCATCACCGAGGCGCCGATCCGCATGCTCTTCACCGAGACGGCGCTGATCATTGGTGCCGCCAACGTTTTTCTGCCCTTCATGGTACTGCCGATCTATGCGGTGATGCGCACGATGGACAGCCGTCTGCCCGAGGCGGCGGCAACATTGGGGGCGGGGCCGTTCTTCCGGTTCTTTCATGTGACGCTGCCGCTCAGCCTGCCCGGGGTGGTCGCGGGCTGTGCCTTTGTCTTTTCGCTCGCGATTTCGATGTATGTCATCCCGTCGCTGATCGTCGGGGAACAGCAACAAACCATGTCGATGGCCATCGCGCGGTCTTTTCTCTATCTGCGCAATGAAGCGTTGGGCGCCACGATCTCGTCAATCCTGCTGATCATCGCGGTGGCCGTTGTTATGGGCTCCAGCCTACTCGCGGCCCGGCTGGGGGGGCAGCGATGACCGCGACCGACCGCATCTTCCTGGGCATCAGCTGGGCCATCGGCTTGGCCTGTGTGGTTTTCCTGATGCTGCCGATTGTGATCACCGTGGCGGCGTCGTTCACCTCGTCCTCGGTCTACACATTGCCGCCGCCAGAATGGTCGCTACGCTGGTACGCGGCGGCGACGCAGCGGTCCGGGCTTTGGGACGCCGTGGCGCTTTCGCTGAACCTCGCGCTGGTCTCGACCGCGCTTTCTCTGGTGCTGGGTACCCTTGCGGCCATGGCGATCACGCGCGGCAGCTTTCGGGGCCGTGAAGCCATCGCAACCTTCACGGTGTCGCCCCTGATGATGCCGGGTCTGGTGGTGGGCGTAGCGCTGCTGCAGTTCTTCCGCGAAATCGGCCTGCGCGACGCCTACTGGTCGCTGCTGTTGGGGCATATCGTGATCACTTTGCCCTTCGTGATGCGCACGCTTCTGGCGTCGATGGCCTCCTTTGACTTTTCACTGGTGGATGCCGCGCGGACGTTGGGGCTGAGCTATCCCAAAGCCATCTTGCAGGTGCTCATTCCCAATCTGGCTCCGGCCTATCTGACCGGCGGGCTCTTTGCCTTTCTCGCCTCGATGGACAACTATCCGATTTCGATCTTCCTCACGGACGCGCGGAACAAAACCCTGCCCATCAAGATCCTGCAATATCTGGAGGAGCAACCCGACCCATCCCTTGCAGCCATTTCCTCCGGGCTCATTCTGCTGGCCTGCATCGTATTGATCGTTGCATCACGCACGGTCGGTTTGAACAGGATGATCCAGGGATGAGACGAGATTTAAAGGGATACTTCGGGGCGGAGCCGGCGCCATGCTGGCCGGAGGGCGCGCAGTTGGCGGTCTCCTTCGTCGTCAATGTGGAGGAGGGTGCGGAGCTCTCGATCGCGGATGGCGACGAACGCAACGAACGCCGTTTTGAGGCCGTGGAAGAGGTGCGCGGCGCCCCCGATCCCTGCATGGAGAGCCATTTCGGCTATGGCTCGCGGCAGGGCTATGTGCGCATGTCCCGCGCGTTCGCTGCGCATGATGTGTACGCCACCTTCTCCACCTGCGGGCGTGCGGCCGAACGGATGCCCTGGCTGATCCGGGATGTGGCAGAACGGGGGCACGAAATCGCATGCCATGGCTGGCGGTGGGAAACCCACGCGGGAATGGACGAGGTGACCGAGCGGGAGGCGATTGCACCCACCAATGACACCCTTGCCGGCCTCGCAGGTAAACCGCCCGTGGGATGGCACACGCGCTCGGCCACGGCCCCCCATACCCGGCGGCTGATGATCCAACATGGCGGCTTTCGCTATGACAGCAACGCTTATGATGACAACACTCCCGATATGGAGGGCGGCCATGTCGCTCTGCCCTACGCGTTTGACACCAATGACATGCGCTTTTCTCCGGGCAGGGGGTTCGTTCAAGCGAACGATTTCTCGGATTATGTGATCGCTGCCTTCGAGCGGATCTATGCCGAAGGGGCCGGAGCCGCGCGTATTTTGTCCATCGGGCTGCACCTGCGCATCATCGGCAGACTGGCAAGGATCGCGGGTCTGGAAAACGTTCTTGAGCACATCTGCGGTCAGCCGGGTGTCTGGATTGTTCCACGCCGCGAGATTGCCGAGGTTTGGTCGGCTGCGTGGGAGGGGGTTTCTTGAGCGGGCTCGATGTGCCCGCCCACGAGACCGCCCGTGCCGTGCGCGCGGGGGAGGTGACAGCGCGACGCGTTGCGGCCGAAACCAGCGCGCGCGCCGCGGATCGCAACCCTGCGTTGAATGCGATCTGCACCTTCAATCCTGCGTTCGAAGCCGAAGCCGAAACGGTAGCACAGCGGCTCGCTGCGGGCGCGGATCTGCCGTTGGCGGGCGTTCCGATCCTGATCAAGGACAATATCTGGGTGAAGGGCCTGCGGATCGCTGCAGGCTCTCGGCTCTTTGCCGATCACATCGCCCCGGAAGATGCAGAATCGGTCCGGCGCTTGCGCGAAGCGGGGGCCATGATCCTGGGGGTGGCCACCTGCACGGAGTTTGCCTGCAAAGGTGCGGCGGACTCGCCGCTCTATGGCATAACGCGCAATCCGGTGGACCTTGCCCTGACGCCCGGCGGTTCGTCGAGCGGCGCGGCCGCTGCGGTGGCCGCAGGGATCGTGCCGCTGGCACTGGGAACAGACGCGGGAGGCTCCAGCAGGCGTCCCCCCGCTCATGTAGGGGTTTACGGCTTGAAACCGACCCTCGATCTCATCCCATACGGGCCAGGTTTCACCGAGCCTGTTCCTCAGATCTCGGTCATTTGCCCGATAGCTCGGGAGATGGATGACATCGCGTTGGCAATGTCGGTTCTGGCGGGGACGGGGCCCGAGACACCCGGGCGGATACGGATCGCTGCATCGGCTGATTTCGGCACCGGACAACCGCTCGATCCCGATGTCGGCTCCTGTTTCGACGCTGCATTGGCCGCGATCACAACCGCTGGCGGTGCGGTGGAAACGGCGACAATCGATTGGCCTCCGAACACAGCCGGGGTTGACGTCTTGCCGCTTCAGTATGCCGGGCTGGCAAACCTTTACGGAGAAGAATGGCGGGCTGATCCACAGCGCTTTGATCCCGTCATCAGTGACCAGATCAAAACCGGACTGGCTCTGTCGGGAGCTGATGTTTCCGAGGCCCTGCAGGCCAGTGATCGTATGCGCGCCACCCTGAACGCGGCATTGGCAAAGTACGGTGTGATCGCAACACCCACGACGCCTTGCGCCGCCTGGCCTGCCGAACTACTTGCACCGCCCGAGATCGGCGGTCGTCCCGCGGCCCCGCGCGATCATGCGGCCTTCACATCGCAAGTGAATCACGCGGGCTGTCCCGCCATCTCGATCCCCTGTGGCCACAACAGCGTGGGCCGCCCGCTGGGGCTTCAGCTGATCGCTGCACCGGGGAAAGACGCAGCCCTCATCGGTCTTGCACAGGACATTGCTCTCATTCTGGAAGGACCCGACCGTTGCGCCTCCTCCTGATCAACCCAAACATGACCCGGTCGATGACGGACCGCATGATCGAAGTGGCATGCAGCGTGGCGCCAGAGGGGGTGGAGATCGTACCGGTGACGGCTACGCGGGGGTTTCCCTATATCGCATCACGCGCCGAGGCGCAGATCGCGGGCGGTTTCGTTTTGGAGATGATTGTGGAGCACGCCGAAGCCGTCGATGCCGTGGTTGTCGCTGCATTTGGCGATCCGGGTCTTGCTGCCGCGCGCGACCTTTTCGATCTGCCCGTTGTCGGCATGGCCGAAGCCTCCTTAATGACGGCGGCGATGCTGGGCGAGCGGTTTTCCGTCGTCACATTCACGCCGCATATGGTGCGCTGGTATGTCGACTGTGTTCGCTTGTCTGGGCTGGAGGCTCGCTTCACCGGGGTGCGCTGCCCGTCGGTACCGCCAGAGACCGTGGACGGCGTGGCCTCCCACATGCGCCCGGAGCTTATCGACCTCGCCGAACGCGCGACGCGCGAAGACGGGGCGGATGTGGTGATCCTTGGCGGTGCGCCGCTGGCCGGGCTTGCGCCGCAGATCGCACCGCAGACACCAGGTTTGCTCGTCGATCCAATTGCCGCCGCGACGTTGCAGGCCGTCGCTCTGTCGCAG
>JBCCUH010000191.1:0-4449 GCA_039197405.1 Pseudomonadota bacterium | reverse complement strand
TACAAGATCTTTGGCATCCGCGACAAGGACGTGCTTCGCCACGTCAAAAGCGGTATGGGCAAGGAAGACCTGCTGGTGCAGCACCAGCATGTTCTTGGCCTGCAGAATATCAATGTGGATATGCAGGCAGGCGAGATCACTGTTGTCATGGGCTTGTCCGGCTCGGGCAAATCCACGTTAATCCGGCACCTGAACCGTCTGATCGAACCCACGGCAGGAGAAATCCTCGTGGATGGGGAAGACGTGATGAAGCTGTCGGAAACCGGGTTGCGCGGTCTGCGCCAGCAAAAGATGTCTATGGTGTTCCAGAAGTTCGCGCTGTTGCCGCATCGCACAGTTCTGCAGAATGCCGCGATGCCGCTGCGGGTGCGCGACGTGGACGACGCCAAGGCCAGGGACGAGGCGATGAAATGGCTCGCGCGGGTGGGGCTGAATGGTTATGAAAACCACTATCCGGCACAACTGTCCGGCGGCATGCAGCAGCGCGTGGGTATTGCCCGTGCGCTGACGGCGAACACCGATATCATGCTGATGGACGAGGCGTTTTCGGCGCTTGATCCGCTGATCCGCACCGATATGCAGAACCTGCTGCTGGAGCTACAGGAAGAGCTGCATAAAACCATCGTCTTCATCACCCATGATCTGGATGAAGCGTTGAAGCTGGCCGATCATCTGGTGATCCTGAAGGACGGTGCGGTGATACAGCAGGGCGAGCCGCAGGGCATTCTGATGAACCCCTCTGACCCTTACATCGAGGACTTTGTGAGCGACATCAACCGCGCCCGCGTACTGCGGGTGAGGTCGGTGATGGAGCCTCTGACGGGTACCGAATTTGCCGGGGACGTGGATATCCGCGACAATCTGGAATCGCTGATTGCGCGGTCGGGCGGGGATACCACCCAGCATTACCGTGTCATGGATGGCGAGGATGCGGTCGGCGAATTGCACATGCGCGATCTGGTCAAGGCGCTGGTGCCGCGCCTGTCGTCATCGAGTGGCGAGAACGCGGTGAAATGAGCCGCGCACCCGCGCGCTTCATGCACCGGGCCTTGTACAGGGGCCGGGTGTTTTCGTGGATCAGATGGTTATTTCGGAGTGATCGACCACAGCTTCCATCGAGACATAGCTGGAGGACGAGGCCACAAAAGGAAGTGCCGAGATCTGCTCGGCCATGACGCGCCTGAAATCGGTCATGTCGCGGGATCTGACCTTGATCAGATAATCAAAACCACCGGCGATCATATAGCATTCTTCCACTTCGGGGATCATGCGCACAGCCGCATTGAAGCGGCGCAATGCTGCCTCGCGCGTGTCGCTGAGTTTCACTTCCATGAAGGTCACATGGGTCAGCCCCAGTGCGATGGGCGACAGCATGGCGCGATATCCGGTGATCAGCCCGATCTCTTCCAACTGCTTGATGCGCAGGGTCACAGGGGTCTTGGACAGGCCGACGCGGCGCGCGATTTCTGTTACACTTGCGCGGGCGTCGGATTGCAGCTCCGACAGGATTCGCTTGTCCATCTCGTCCAGAGTTGACTGAATTTGATCCGTTTTTTGGTCGTAAATACTATACATGTCGTAAACTTTGGTGAAATTGACTATAATTGGCAAGCTATATTGCCTGCATCCAGGAACCGGAGGTGCATTATGACGTTGTCTCGAGTCTCTCACGCGGCGAAATATGCGGATGATACCGCGCTGTTGAAGCAGTTGGTCGCGGAGGCGGATCTGGGACAAAAGGACCGCGCGCGCATTTCCAAATCGGCGGCCACCTATGTGCGGCGGATCAGAAGCCAAGACGATCCATCGCTGATGGAGCATTTCCTGAGCGAATACGGGTTGTCGACCCGCGAGGGTGTGGCGCTGATGTGTCTGGCAGAGGCGATGTTGCGGGTGCCTGACGCAGAGACTGTGGATGCGCTGATCGAGGATAAGATCGCACCGTCCGACTGGGGCAGGCATCTGGGCGAGGCGTCATCATCGCTGGTCAATGCCTCGACCTGGGCGCTGATGCTGACGGGCCGGGTGCTGGATGATGAAAAGCCCGGGATGGCAGGCGTGTTGCGCGGCGCGATCAAACGTCTGGGCGAGCCGGTGATCCGCACCGCCGCGCGCACGGCGATGAAGCAGATGGGTGCGCAGTTCGTTCTGGGCGAAACCATTGGCAAGGCTTTGACGCGTGCGCAAAGCCGGGAAGCCGAGGGCTATACCTACAGCTATGACATGCTGGGCGAAGCGGCGATGACGCGGGCCGATGCGGATCGCTATGCCCGCGCCTATGCTGATGCTATTGAGGCCATCTCGGACGCGTGCACCCATGACACCGTCGAGGAAAACCCAGGCATCTCGATCAAGTTGTCCGCGCTGCATCCGCGCTATGAGATCGCCCAGCAAGAGCGTGTCATGGCCGAGCTGGTCCCGGTGGTTCTGAGACTGGCAAAACAGGCCAAATCGGCGGGCATGGGATTGAACATCGACGCCGAAGAGCAAGATCGGTTGGTGCTGTCGCTGAAGGTGATCAAGGCGGTGTTGTCCTCGCCTGATCTGGCCGGCTGGGACGGGTTTGGCGTGGTGGTGCAGGCCTATGGCAAACGCGCAGGCATGGTGATCGACTGGCTTTACGAGACGGCAGTGACGCTGGATCGCAAGATCATGGTGCGGCTGGTGAAGGGCGCCTATTGGGACACTGAAATGAAGCACGCGCAGGTGGAAGGGCTGGACGGTTTCACCCTGTTCACCTCCAAGACGGCCACTGACGTCAGCTACATTGCCAATGCGCGCAAGCTGCTGGGGTATGCCGATCGCATTTATCCGCAGTTCGCAACGCATAACGCCCATTCCGTCGCAGCCATTCTGGAGATGGAAGACGGTGAGGCCTTTGAGTTTCAGCGCCTGCACGGGATGGGTGAGCAGCTGCATGATATCATTCTGAAGGACAATGACACCCGCTGCCGGATCTATGCACCGGTGGGCGCGCATCGTGATCTGCTGGCCTATCTTGTGCGCAGGCTTCTGGAAAACGGGGCGAATTCATCCTTTGTGAACCAGATCGTCGATGAAGAGGTGCCGCCTGCTGTCATTGCCGCCGATCCCTTTGATGCGCTGACTGCGGCTGGGCCGCCTGCGGGGCTTGTCGCGCCGGCGCGGTTGTTTGGTCAGCGCGACAACTCAAAAGGGTTCGATCTGAATGACGGAGGCACCCTTGCGCAGATCGCGGCGGAACGGGAGGTTGATCTGCCTGCCGGTTGCGCAATCACGGTGCGGGATGCGACCGGGCGCGAGGTTGAGGTCACAAACCCCGCGACGGGTGAAACAATCGGGGTTGCGTTTGAAGCGGATGCAGAGACGGCCCGCCGCGCAATCGACGATGCCGAGGCCTGGACCGCCTCGGCCGGTGAGCGTGCTGCGGTCCTGCGCAAAGCTGCTGATCTTTACGAAGACAACTTCGGCATCCTTTTCGCCGCACTGGCGCGTGAAGCGGGCAAGACGCTGAACGATTGCGTAGGTGAGCTGCGCGAAGCAGTTGATTTTCTGCGGTTTTACGCAGGTGAAGCAGAGCGGAAGGGTCAGAGCGAGACAGGTCTGAAAGCCGCGATTTCGCCGTGGAATTTCCCGCTGGCGATTTTCACTGGCCAGATTGCTGCGGCTTTGGCGGCTGGTAATGCGGTGTTGAGCAAACCGGCGGAGCAAACGCCGATCATCTCGACCCTTGCTGTGCGTTTGATGCATGAGGCCGGGGTTCCTGCGGTGGCCCTACAGCTTGTCCCGGGACGCGGCGCGGCGGTGGGCACCGCGCTGACGTCTGATGCGCGCATAACGGGCGTGGTCTTCACTGGTTCGACCGCGACGGCGAAACGCATACAGCGGGTCATGGCCGAGCATCTGCTGCCGGGCACGCCGCTGATTGCGGAGACAGGCGGGTTGAATGCGATGATCGTCGATTCCACCGCGCTGCCTGAACAGGCGGTGCGCGACATTATCGCATCAAGCTTTCAATCGGCAGGCCAACGCTGTTCCGCGCTGCGCTGCCTTTATGTGCAAGAAGACATCGCGGATGGCCTGATTGCCATGATCAAGGGCGCAATGGATGAGCTTTGTGTCGGCGATCCATGGGAGCTGCGCACGGATGTGGGCCCTGTAATTGATGCGGGTGCGCGCGCGCAGATCTCGGATTACGTGGAGACTGCGCGGCAGGCGGGGCGCATTCTGCATGAGGTGGCGGCGCCGCAGACAGGCACGTTTATCGCGCCGGTAATGCTGAAGGTGAGCGGAATTCAGGAGCTGGAGCGCGAAGTGTTTGGCCCGGTTCTGCATGTCGCGACCTACAGGGCGGAGGATCTGGACAAGGTGATAGAGGCGGTCAACGCCACGGGCTATGGGCTGACCTTTGGTCTGCACACGCGGATCGACAGCCGGGTGCAGGACGTGGCGGACAAGCTTCATGCGGGC
>JBCCUH010000190.1:0-4515 GCA_039197405.1 Pseudomonadota bacterium | reverse complement strand
GCTTTGTAGTCGCGCACATGTCCGGGGTTTACGCTCATGAAACTCACGGCCTTTGCGGTATCCATGGGCGATCCGCCGCCAAACCCGATGATACAGTCGAAATCCCCCTGGCGGTACATCGCCAGCGCCGCTTCCACGCAGGTGTCGGTTGGATCCTCCACGACCCCGTCAAACAGCCCCCAAGGCAAGCCAGCGCTGTCCAGCACATCCGTGATACGCTGCAAGTGCCCCAGCGCTACGAGGGTTTCGTCCGTTACGATGAAAGGGCGCGACAGCCCCAGTTGCGCCATCACCTCAGCGACCTCACCGGCCACGCCTCCGCCGATGCGAATGATGCGCGGTGACTGCACACGTCCGATATTGGCGCCTTGCATTTTCGCCCCCTCTTGTTCTCGCCCTGGCCCCAGCCTAGCCTCAAATCCGATCACACTGAAAGAACTTCCATGACAGACGCAGCGCCCCACCGATCTTCCCTCATGACCGTCAGGCCGGACTGGATCGACTATAACGGCCATCTTAACATGGCCTATTACAACGTGCTGTTCGACACGGCGGCAGATGAGCTTTTCTCGCAGTTCGGCTTTGGCACCGATTACGTCAAACGCACCGGCCACTCGACGTTTTCAGCCGAGTTTCATGTGTGTTACCTGCGTGAAATCCATGAAGGAAATCAGGTCTACGTCACCTCGCAATTGCTGGATTATGATGAAAAGCGCTTTCACTTCTTTCAGGAGCTTTACCACGAAGACGGCTGGTTGTCGGCCACAGGCGAAGGGCTGGGCCTGCATATCGATCTCAGTGGGCCGCGCGTCGCCCCCATGCCGGGTGAGGTGAAAACCGCCATGGCCACGCTTTTCGAGCGTCACAGCAGATTGCCGCGCCCTGAACGGGCTGGCCGCCGGATCGGCATTGCGCGCAGCGCGTAAACCGCCCTTTCCCAGCCCGCACCGCCTTGCTAAAAGGCCCGCGTTGCCCAGCAAGAAGTGTGCCCTGTCATGACTCGTTTCGAATATAAAGTGATCCCAGCCCCTCTGCGCGGCAAACGCGGCAAGGGTGTGAAAGGCCATGACGGCAAATTCGCCTTCGCGCTGCAGGGGTTGATGAATGACATGGGTCTGGACGGCTGGGAATACCAGCGCGCCGAAACCCTGCCTTCTGAAGAACGTAGCGGACTCACCGGGCGCACCACTGTTTATCGCAATATGCTGGTGTTCCGGCGCCCGCTGGCCACTGATCCGGAGGCCTTTGAGCCCGAACTCCTCGATCCGCCCACGGATATCGAGGATGAAATGGACAAGGACGCAGCGCGCGACGCGGATGAGGCATTGGGCGATTATGCGGAACCAAACGCAACAGGCCAGGGCGACGCTGAGGATGCGCAGGATTTTCTCGAAGACGAAACACGGCTTTGATAGCTGAGACTGCCAGTGGCCAAGTGCTCAATCACAAAGGGTAGCAGCCAGTGCAGGCAGGCCGTGATCTGCGGCTACGGCCCCGGGACATCTAAATCCAGCGCCAGCGCGTGAATGCGCGCCATCAAACCAGCGCCCAGCGCTGCATGCACCATCCGGTGCCGCGCAATGCGGCTTTTGCCTTCGAACACCGCCGCTCGGATACGAACATTAAAATGACTTTCGCCGCCTTCCTGGTAGCCTGCATGCCCTCGGTGGCTTTCACTGTCATCCACCACGTCCAGCACACTGGGATGAAGCGCCGCCTGTAATGCGGCACGAATTTCTTCCGTCTTAGACATTTTTGTCATTCGCCCCTTTATCACCCGCTCAATTCGGCTATTCTTATGCGCCTGAATCGATGAGGTGAGCAATGTCCAAATCAGACCCCTTCGGTTTTGACATGTCTGTGTCAGCCGCAAAAAAGAAGAACCCGCGAGGGCGCAGGGGGATGTCGGGCGAATCCGAGACCTCGACCCGCGTTTGTGAGCATGAAGGCTGCAACGAGCCGGGCAAGTTCCGTGCGCCTCGCGCGCCGGATGTGCTGGATGACTATCTGTGGTTCTGCCAGCAACATGTGCGTGAATACAATTTGAAGTGGAATTTCTTCAACGGCACGACTGAAGCCGAGCTGAATGCGCAGATGTCCAAAGACAAGGTCTGGGAACGGGAAACCAAACCGATCCAGGATCCCGAGGCACGCGCCTGGGCGCGGTTGGGCATTGAAGACCCGCATCAGGTGCTGGGCGGCAATGCCACGCGCAATCCGGGTAAAGGTGGCGGCGCGCAACGCAGGCTGCCTCCGACGGAACGTCGTGCGATGGAAATTCTTGACGCCAGGGACACTTGGACCAAGGCGGAAATTCGCAAGTCCTACAAAGCACTTATCAAGGTGTTGCACCCGGACATGAATGGCGGCGACCGTTCTCAGGAGGAACAATTGCAGGAAGTCGTCTGGGCCTGGGATCAGATCAAGGACAGCCGCAATTTCAAGTAAGCTGCGCGAAGCAGAGCTTTACGCCCCGGTCAAATCCTTCCTGGAGGCGCAGGGCTATGAAGTCAAAGGCGAAGTAGGCAAGCTCGATGTGATGGCCTGCCGCGCAGATGAGCCGCCGGTGATTGTGGAGTTGAAGACCGGGTTTAGCTTGTCTCTGTTTCACCAGGGGGTTGAGCGGCTATCGATCACCGATCACGTCTATATCTGCGTGTTCCGCCCCAAGGGTAAAGCCGGGTTGAAAGCGATCAGGAACAATCTGGCGCTGTGCCGGCGATTGGGGCTTGGGCTGTTGACCGTACGCGCGCGCGACCTGTTCGTCGAAGCTCACGCCGATCCCGGCCCCTATGCGCCCCGCAAATCGAGGCAAAAATCGCAGCGCCTGCTGCGCGAGTTTCAGCGGCTGGTCGGCGATCCCAACACAGGCGGTCAGGTTCGGCAGGGTCTGGTGACGGCCTACCGGCAGGACGCGCTGAAATGTCTGGGGTTTCTGGAAGGCCACGGGCCGACCAAGGCACACGCGCTTGCCGAGGCGACAGGTGTGCCCAAGGCGCGCGATTTGCTGGCCAGAAATCACTATGGCTGGTTCGAGCGCGTCACGACCGGGGTTTATGGGCTTAGCCCGAAAGGACAGCGGGCGCTGGGAGAGTTTGAAGCCGAACTGGACGCCATTCGCGCCCTTTACCCAGCGCCGGGACGGGCGTGATTTTTCGGCGAAAAATCAGGCGCGCTTGAAGACAAGTGAAACGCCGTTCAGGCAGTGGCGCTTGCCAGTCGGTTGCGGGCCATCATCAAAAATATGTCCCAAATGCGAGCCGCACCTGCGGCAATGCACTTCAGTGCGCAGCACCAGTAGCTTGCGATCCGCCTTCGTGCCAATCGCACCGCGTTGCGCCTGAAAGAAACTGGGCCAGCCGGTACCGCTGTCATATTTATGCTGCGACGCATAAAGGGGCAGATCACAGCCTCGGCAATGGTACATTCCCGCCGAGTAGTTCTTGTCAAGCGGTGAGGAAAAGGCGCGTTCCGTACCTTCCTTGCGCATCACCTTATACTGCAGCGGCGTCAACATGGCGCGCCATTCCGCGTCACTGCGCGTGATTTCAAAACTGCCCTGTGCTGCCTGCCCGGCGCGGGTTCCGGCAAGTGTCACCCCTGCAAGCCCGATGCTTCCTGAAAGAGCAAGAAAATGGCGGCGATTAAATGTCATGGGCTGTCTCCTTTGGCTCAATAGGTGACCGCGGCAGGCCGCCTGATCAAGACAAGGCTTTGCACAATGGCGTGAGGCAAGATGTCAACGCGCAGAGGCGCGCCGTACCCTACTGCTGGAAATAAGCTACCGCGTAGGCAAGCAAAGCAGCCGCAGCGCCGCCCAGAGCAAATTCCCAGATCCGCATCCGGCGATGCCAAGGCAATTTGTTTTCGTCCCATAGCTCGCGTTTGAGATGCCCGATCACCGTTTCGGCACCTTCGTGTTCGCCCGCGTCCTGCTCTGCATAAAATGCGCGCCATCTCAAAACTTCGGCTTTCAGCGCGTCGTCTGCCTGCATCTGCTTTTCGAAGGCACGCCCCTCGGCGGCATCAAGCGTGCCTGATACGTATTGCGCCGCAACCGGCAGGTCCTTGTCCACTCTGTCCTGATCCATACCGGTCACCCTGATCTGGTCACGCCGCATCACCACTTGGGTAGATGGTGCCCGCGCCCTGAAGATACCGCACTGCGCGCGCATATGTCTTGTCCGTTTTTAACCAGCCCTTCCCCTTGTGGTCACGCGCGTTATGTTGCACCACACGCCAAGCGCGCCACACCGCGCACCCAGGATGCAAAAGTAAGGACACCGCCATGGCCGACGGTATGCTCGATATTGATATGAAACCGACCGAAGAGATTTCGGTGCGCGAGGTGTTCGGCCTGGACACCGACATGGTGGTCAAGGGCTTTGCCGAGCGTTCAGACCGCGTGCCGGAGTTCGACAGCACCTACAAATTTGATCCCGATACGACGATGGCGATCCTTGCGGGCTTTTCACACAACCGCCGCGTGATGATCCAGGGCTATCACGGCACCGG
>JBCCUH010000189.1:0-4524 GCA_039197405.1 Pseudomonadota bacterium | reverse complement strand
AGGCAGATATCGCTTAGCAGATAGCTGACAGCATGGCTGTCGGCACAGTCCATCACCAAATCGGAACCGGCCACCAGATCCGGTGCAGTTGCCGGGGTCAGGCTTTTGGGCAATGCGTTGACGCGGATATCGCTGTTGATGGCGGCGCATCGTGAAGCCGCGACTTGCGCTTTGGAGCTTCCGCAATCGGCTTCGGTGAAAAGGGTCTGACGGTGCAGGTTGCTCAAGGCCACGTCATCGCCGTCAACGATGGTCAGCCTGCCGACGCCAGCCCCTGCCAGCAAGGGCAAAGCCGGGGCAGCCAGCCCGCCTGCGCCGATCACCAAAACCTTGGCTTTTGCGAGCCGGTCCTGACCTGACTGGCCAACTTCGGGCAGGAGCACCTGACGCGCGTAGCGGCTCATCTGGTGGCCTCGATCCATTGCCGCACCCGGCGCTCCGGGTCCGCATTCAGCGTGATGTCGGTGACGGTTGAGACAATGTCCGCCCCGGCGTCAAACACACCTGCGGCCCGCTCAACCGACATGCCGCCGATACCGACCAGCGGGACGTCACCCACGCGAGACTTCCATTCGGTCACGCGCGGCAAGCCCTGCTGGCGCCACTTCATTTTCTTCAGGATGGTCGGGTAAACTGGGCCAAGCGCGATATAGTCTGGCGTCAGCGCCAGCACCCTTTCCAGTTCGCCTTCGTCATGGGTCGAGACGCCCAGCCTCAGCCCCGCCTTGCGAATGGCTGTGAGGTCGGCATCGTCGAGGTCTTCCTGTCCCAGGTGAATCCAGTCGCACCCCAGATCAATCGCTAATTGCCAATGATCATTGATGACCAGAGCCGCACCGTGACGGGCGCACAGATTGCGTGAGATGCTGATCTGCGCGCGCAGAACGTCCTCAGGCTGGTCCTTCATGCGCAGCTGCACCAGTTTCACCCCAAGGGGCAGCATCCGGCTGAGCCAGTCGGAATGGTCGAATATCGGGTAGAAGCGATCCAGCGTCATGACAGAAATGCCTTGCCGATCACGGGGGTAGAGGCCTCTGCCATATCGCGAGCCTCAATCGGGTCTGCGTCACAGGCCAGCTTGCCTGCCTCTATCGCCAGTTTCATCGCCTGCGCCATCGCCACAGGGTCACCGGCGCGGGCCACGGCGGTGTTCAGCAGCACAGCATCAAAGCCAAGCTCCATCGCCTGAGCGGCATGGCTGGGCAGGCCGATCCCGGCATCGACCACTAGCGGTACATCGGGAAACTCCGCCCGCATTGCGCGCAGGGCATAGGGGTTGTTCAGCCCCCGGCCGGATCCGATAGGCGCGCCCCAGGGCATGAGCACCTGACACCCCGCGCCCAGCAGGCGTTCACCCACGATCAGGTCTTCGGTCGTGTAGGGAAAAACGTCAAAGCCGTCCTCGGTAAGGATGCGGGCCGCCTCGACAAGCTGGTAGACATCCGGTTGCAAACTGTCCGTATGGCCGATCAGCTCCAGTTTGATCCATGTGGTGCCGAATACATCGCGCGCCATATGGGCTGTCGTAACAGCCTCTTTCACCGTGTGGCACCCGGCGGTGTTGGGCAGCACATGCACGTCAAGATCGCAAATCATCTGCCAGAACGCCTGCCCGCCGCCGCCTGCGCCTTCGCGGCGCAGCGACACCGTCGCCACGCCCGCGCCGCTGGCGCGAAAGGCCTGCTCCAGAATTGCCGGGCTGGGATACTGCGCAGTGCCCAGCATCAGCGGATTGGGCAGCTCGGTTCCATAAAACAAGGTCATGATCAGCCGCCCTGCATCGGTGCAACGATCTCGATCCGGTCGCCATCTTTGATCTTATGATCCTCGCGGAGCGCGGCAGGCACGAAATCTTCATTGACGGCAGTGGCAACGCGCCCGGTGACGCCGCATTCCACCAGCAAGTCCGCCAGCGTTGCGGCGCTGACGTTTCGGGTATCCCCGTTAAGCACGATCTTCATCGACCATCTCCGAATGTTTGTTTTCAAGCGCCAGATCGGCGACACCGCGCGCCAGGGCTGGGGCCAGCAGATAGCCATGGCGAAAAAGCCCGTTGGCGTAAATCCTGCCTCCCAAGCGGCGAATGCGCGGCAGGTTGTCGGGAAAAGCCGGGCGCAGATCGACGCCGATCTCCAGCACCTCGGCTTCACCGAATGCGGGGTTGAGCGCGTAGGCAGCGCTCAGCAGCTCCAACATCGAACGGGCGGTGATGCGGCTGCTGTCCTCGCTCTCGATCATGGTTGCGCCCAGCATGTAGATGCCACCGCTTCGGGGAACGACATAGAGCGGCATGCGCGGATGCAGCAGACGCACCGGGCGGGTCAGGATCACCTCGGGGCAGCGAATGACCAGCATTTCACCCTTCACACCGCGCAGATCATGCAATGTATCGCGCGCATGCAAGCCTCTGCAATCAATCGCGTTTTCTAGCTGCGCCGGGGCCGGTTTCCTGTGAAATGCAACCCCGCTGTCTAGCAGCGTCCTGTAAAGATCCTGCAGCGCTTTTCGGGGATCCAGATGCGCCTCGCCTTCAAAGAAAAGTGCTTTGGTAAACCCGTGCAATTCCGGCTCCAGATCGGCCATTTCTGGGCCAATTGCGCAAAACCCGTCGGTGCGCCGGGCAAACCGCGTCAAGTCCGGCATATCGCGACGGCTTGCCACAACAAGGGTGCCGCGCCGTGTGACGTCGGTTTTGTCTGCCCACCAGTCGATGGCCTCTTGACCCAGTTGCAAAATAGGCTCTTCGGCGTTTTCATATTCGCACCAAGGGGCCAACATGCCGCCCGCCCACCATGAGCAGCCATGCGGGCCGGGTGGACCGGAAGGGTCAAACACCTGCACTTTCGCGCCGCGTGCGAGCAGTTCCGTCGCAACCGCCAGCCCGGCCACGCCTGCGCCAATGACGGAATAGAGCGTCACGCGGTCCAGACCTTGTGAAAGTGGTGAACAGGTCCGTGCCCGTGGCCGACCTTCAGATCATCTGCTGCCGCTATTGCGCCTTGCAGATAATCATGGGCCTGTCTCACCGCCACCTCCAGGGGCAGACCTTTGGCCAACCCCGCGGCAACAGAGGACGACAGCGTGCATCCGGTACCGTGGGTGTTTAAGGTGGCGCGGCGCGGCGCTGTGAATTCCGCCAGAACACGGGCGTCGCCAATCAGGATATCGTGGCAGATATCACCCGTCGCATGGCCACCTTTCATCAGGACTGCCGCAGCACCAAGCTGTTCAAGCGCTTCGCCCTGCGCAACCATCTGTTCGGGCGTGGTGGCGACCGGCTGATCAAGAAGCTGCGCCGCTTCCGGCAGATTGGGTGTCAGAAGCGTGGCGCGGGGCACGAGCCGGTCGCGCAGCGTCGCGACGGCCTCTTGCGCCAGCAAGGTGTCGCCGGATTTGGCAACCATCACCGGATCAAGCACAACTGGTCCGTCAAAGCTGCCAATCCCTTGTGCAACGCAGTCGATAATCTCGGGGGTGGCCAGCATCCCGATCTTGATCGCACCCACGTCCAGATCGCTCAGCACCGCATCAATCTGCGCCCTGACAACGTCCAGCGGCACGCTGTGCACAGCCGTCACCGCCCTGGTGTTCTGTGCGGTAATGGCGGTGATCACACTGGCGCCATAGACGCCAAGCGCCGACATGACTTTCAGATCTGCCTGAATTCCGGCTCCGCCGCCGCTGTCTGACCCGGCAATCGTTAGTGCAATTTGCGCCACATCTGTGCTCCTTCAATAGAGGGCACGGACATAGAAACAGGCTGCATGCGCAGATGACCGTTCCCTACGCCGGTATTGCCCGGATCAGGTTCGATGGGTTAGCGCATGCGCGCCTCTCAGCCTCTTGGAGGCACCCCAACGGTTTGGGGGAGCGTTAGCAATTTCAGATTTGAGTGTCAAATGCTCAAAAAAGGCTTACCAGCACTCTTGGCACTTGACGGGGCTTTGTTGAACCTCGCGAACCGGAATCGGAGTTTCACCGGCTGCCGATCAACGTCTCAAGCCGGGAGGCCTTTTCAAACGTCAATTGGCGGGCCGAAAATCAGGCGCAGTTACCGGCTGACCGAAAACGCAGCGGCAGGGTCAGAAGCGAACTGTTGCGCCGAGCTTGATGGCGACAATGTTCACATCGCTGGCACCTGCCGTCAGCGCGCGTGTCATATCGATCTGCGTATGAAGTGTGATGTTGCGGCTGACACGAGAGTTCAGACCGATTGAGATATTGGCCGTATTGTACGACCGCGCGCCCGAACCTCCACCAAACGCAGCGCCGCCAAGCCTGCCGACGCTGACGGTTGAAAACGTGCCGGTTTCCGAAACCTTGTCGAAGGACAAACCGCCCGTCAGCTCCAGATTTGGTCGGGCACGGTATCGCGTTTCAAGGCCGATACGCGCTTTGCGCACTTTGGAGCTTTGGTTCGTTACAGTCCCCGCAAATGTACCGCCCGTTTCGGTGTAGCCCGCCAGGTCGGAGCTGTGGTTTGACACAGATGCATAGGGTTTCAGAATAACGCCGCCCTTTGTT
>JBCCUH010000188.1:0-4545 GCA_039197405.1 Pseudomonadota bacterium | reverse complement strand
GGGTGCGTCTTTCACATCGTAGAAATTGAAGTCCCCGGTGAGAAAGAGGTTCTCGGTCCAGCGCTCGCCTGCTTTTGCGGCAAGGGCGGCGAGCAGGAGTTTCACCTCTTCGCTGCGGGTTCTGACTTTGGGATCGGCATCCCCTGGTTCCAGGTGGAGCGACAGCAGTGAGAATGTCTTCCAACCTGCGCGCAGCCGCATGAAGAACGGGGTGCGCTGAATTTGCTCCAGAAGGCGTTTGCCGGTGGCGGGATCAACGGTTCCGTGCTTTTCCAGCAGTTCCTGCCAGAGCACCAGCTCGCCCACTGTGCCGGTGGGGCGCACGCGGGCCTTATTGTAGAGAAAGGCGCTGCTTTCCATGTTGCCTGCGATACCATCGGTGCTGTCGTTGATCACATAGTCCCAGCCGCTGCCCAGAAGGCGCATGAGGCGGCCCAGATCGCGGTGATTGCTGGCGACCTCCTGAATGACCACCAGATCAAACCGTGCGATGATTTCGGCCATGTAAAAGAAGGCCTCCGGGCGACGTTGCCTGAGCTCGCCGAACTGTTTGATGTTCCAGCTGGCAATGAGCAGGTTGCGGTCGGTCAGCTTGGGCGGGATATCCGCATCAAGCCCTTG
This sequence comes from Pseudomonadota bacterium, assembly GCA_039197405.1. Lineage (GTDB taxonomy): Bacteria > Pseudomonadota > Alphaproteobacteria > Rhodobacterales > Rhodobacteraceae > Planktotalea. Next base: position 3,924 of record JBCCUH010000188.1, on the reverse strand, counting down.
TTTCAGCTGCAAAAGCCCGTCGATGATCGCGACACGTTCGGGGTTGGTCAGATCCGGGAAAATCAGCGCATAGGGTTGTTTACCATCATCGCGGGACGGGCGCAGGTCGTTGTAAAAAGGCATGGCAAGACCTGAGTTGGTGAAAACATCCGCAGTCAGGCACAACCGGGGCGTGCAATCAAGCTTTTCCCGCGCCGGTGCGCCAAGTGACGCGTCACGGGCCTTGCTGTTGACACCGACCCTGCACCCCCTCATGTAGCAAAAAGACATTTGAAAAGGGGAGCCTGCGATGGCCGAGGCGAGCAAAAAAGGCAATCCGATTTGGGAAGGCATCAAGACGATTGTCTATGCGCTGCTGATCGCCGGTGTCTTTCGCACGCTGTTTTTCCAGCCTTTCTGGATCCCGTCAGGCTCGATGAAGAACACGCTGCTGATTGGTGATTTTCTCTTTGTGAACAAGATGGCCTATGGCTATTCCTATGCGTCCTGCCCGTCGATCGTGATCCCGCGGTTCGGCATCAATCTGGGGGCCGAGAAATTCTGCGGCTTTCTGGATGGCGATAACACACGGCTCTTTGGCGGCGAGCCTGAGCGCGGCGATGTCGTGGTTTTCCGTCATCCGGTCACGGGGCGCGATTTCGTCAAGCGCCTCATTGGCATGCCGGGCGACAAGGTGCAGGTGAAAGGCGGGATCGTTCACATCAATGGCGCGGCAGCGCCGCAACGTGCTGATGGCGTTTTTGAAGAGGTGCAGATGGCGCAAGGGCCGCACCGGCTGCGCCCGCGCTGTGCCAATGGCCCGGTGGGCGAGGGTGGCACCTGCAGCAAGGAGCAGTTTATCGAGACGCTGCCTGGCGGGCGCGAACACAAGGTGCTGAACATCGGTATTCAAGGCTCGGACAACACGCCCGTCTATACCGTGCCTGCTGAGCATTACTTCTTCATGGGGGACAACCGCGACAACAGCTCTGACAGCCGGGTGCCCAATGCGGCAGGCGGTGTGGGTTTTGTGCCTTACGAGAACCTGATTGGCCGTGCCGATCGCGTGATGTTCTCGTCCGCGGGCCGCTCGATGCTGTTCTTCTGGACGTGGCGCGGGGATCGTTTCTTTGAGCCGATTGAGTAACCCATGAAACTGTCGGCTGAATTGCGCGCGTTTCAGGGTCGATTGGGTCACGAGTTTGCCAGGCCCGCGCTGTTGGCCGAGGCGGTCACGCATCCGTCGATGTCCTCGCCGACGCGCGCCGACAATCAGCGGCTGGAGTTTCTGGGCGACCGGGTACTGGGGCTGGTGATGTCGGAGGCGCTGCTGAATGCCGACAAGGCGGCGAGCGAAGGCCAGCTGGCGCCGCGCTTCAATGCGCTGGTGCGCAAGGAGGCTTGCGCCGATGTGGCCCGCCAGATTGATCTGGGTGCGGTGCTGCGGCTTGGGCGCTCTGAAATGATGAGCGGCGGGCGGCGCAAGCAGGCTTTGCTGGGCGATGCGATGGAAGCGGTGATTGCGGCTGTCTATCTCGATGCGGGCTTTGACGCGGCACGGGCGATGATCCTGCGGCTTTGGGGCAAGCGGGTGGAGACCGTTGAGGATGACGCGCGCGATGCCAAGACCAGCCTGCAGGAATGGGCGCAGGCGCGAGGAATGGAGCCGCCGAAATACGTTGAGATCGCGCGCAGCGGCCCGGACCACGCGCCGACGTTCACGATTGAGGCGCAACTTGCGAACGGCAAATCGCAAAGCGCCGAGGCGTCATCCAAACGGCTGGCGGAACAGGCGGCGGCCAAGGCGCTGCTGGAGGAGGTGGATGGATGAGCGAGACACAGACACGCGCGGGCTTTGTCGCTCTGATCGGGGAGCCGAATGCCGGTAAATCGACGCTGACCAACGCGATGGTGGGGGCCAAGGTCTCTATCGTGACGCATAAGGTGCAGACGACGCGGGCGCGCATTCGCGGTGTAGCGATTGAGTGCGCGGCGCAGATTGTTTTCGTGGATACGCCTGGCCTATTCAAACCGCGCAGGCGGCTGGATCGCGCGATGGTCGCGGCGGCCTGGGGCGGCGCGGCGGATGCGGATATCATCGTGCTGATGGTCGAGGCGCATCGCGGCGTGACCGAAGGCGTGGAGCGCATCATTGAAGGGCTGGGCGAGATCGGGCAGGGGCGCACCGTGGCGCTGGCGATCAACAAGATTGACCGGGTCGAGGCCAAGGCGCTGCTGGCGCTGTCCGAAAAGCTGAACGCGGCTTACGATTTCGCATCGACCTTCATGATTTCGGCAGAGCGCGGTCATGGTGTGAAGGATCTGCGCGAATGGCTGGCGAAGGAACTGCCAGAGGGGCCGTGGCTCTACCCCGAAGATCAGATCGCGGATCTGCCCATGCGCATGATCGCGGCAGAGATGACGCGGGAAAAGCTGACGCTGCGGCTGCATCAGGAACTGCCCTATCAGCTGACGGTCGAGACAGAGAATTGGGAAGAGCGCAAGGATGGCTCGGCCAAGATCGACCAGCTGATCTACGTGATGCGTGACGGGCACAAGGGGATCGTGCTGGGCCATAAGGGCGAGACGATCAAGGCGGTGTCCAAGGCCGCGCGTGAGGAACTGGCGGAGTTTCTGGGGCGCAAGGTGCATCTCTTTCTGCAGGTGAAGGTGCGGCCCAATTGGCTTGAGGATTCAGAGCGTTACGACGAAATGGGCCTCAATTTCAAAGACGGGAATTCATGACCCGGCTGACCGCACGGTTCTGGGTCGACGCCTATCTGGCGCGGCTTCGTTTTGCGAATATTCCGGCCTTTGTGGTCATCCACGGCGATGACACGGCGGGCGCGGTGCTGGTCAAGGCCAACACGTTGGACGGCAATGCGACGCTTTATCATCGGCACTACGATATCCTTGAGGACACGCGATCTTGGGAGCCTTTGGCGAAAGGCGAAGATGCAGAGGTTGAGGCCTCGATTGCCAAGCAGCGCAGCTTTGATCCGGACCTCTGGGTGATTGAGGTGGAGGATCGCGAGGGGCGGACCTTGCTAGGTGAAGAGGGGCTGTCCTGAGATGGATTGGCGCAGCGAAGGCATCTTGCTGAATGTGCGCCGCCACGGGGAAAGCAGCGCCATCATTGACGTGTTCACGCCTGACCACGGACGGCATGCAGGTATCGTGCGGGGCGGCACCTCGCGCCGGCTGGCGCCGATCCTGCAACCGGGCGCGCAGATCGATGTGCATTGGCGCGCGCGGCTGGAAGAGCATTTGGGCACCTACGCGGTCGAACCTGTCCGCAGCCGCGCGGCGCAGGTGATGTCGGATCGCATCGCTTTGGCGGGTCTGAATGCGGTGGTGGCGTTGGTGGCCTTTGCTTTGCCGGAACGCGAAGAGCATGCGAGCCTGTACCGGCAGACGGAACAATTACTTGATTTGCTGGGGCAGGGCGAGGTTTGGCCACTGGCCTATCTGCGGTTTGAGCTGGCGCTTTTGGAAAACTGCGGGTTGCGGCTGGACTTGAGCGAATGCGCCGTGACCGGGGCCAAGGACGGGTTGATCTACGTCTCACCGCGCACGGGCCGCGCGGTCAGCGCAGAGGGGGCAGGCGAGTGGGCGGACAAGCTGTTGCCGCTACCGCCGATCTTGCGCGCGCAAGGCGAAGGCGATGACAGTGAGGTATTGGACGCGCTCAGGGTCACCGGGTATTTTCTGGATCACAAACTCGCGCAGGAACAGATTAGCAAGCCTTTGCCTGAAGCGCGCGGGCGGTACATTGATCAATTTGCGCGGCAGGTTACTCGGCCCTGAACACCATTTGTTCGCCTGTGTCATTGCTGAGGATCAGCGTGTCGCCTTGAACTTCGACCAAGCTCATGCGTTCCAGCGCGTCAAAATACAACGTTTCTTGAGCGAGATCCGGGCAGGCCATTTTGGTCGCGCCAATCG
>JBCCUH010000187.1:0-4571 GCA_039197405.1 Pseudomonadota bacterium | reverse complement strand
CTGCGCGGCGTCCTCAAAATCGCAGCTGTCAAAGCACCGGGTTTCGGCGATCGCCGCAAAGCCATGCTGCAGGACATCGCGATCCTCACAGGCGGTCAGGTGATCTCCGAAGATCTCGGCATGAAGCTCGAGAACGTGACAATGGACATGCTTGGCACAGCCAAGAAGGTTCAGATCACCAAGGACGAGACAACCATCGTTGACGGTGCAGGCGCCAAGGCAGAGATCGAAGCGCGCGTCACCCAGATCCGCCAGCAGGCCGAAGAAACAACATCTGACTACGACAAGGAAAAGCTGCAGGAACGCGTTGCCAAACTGGCAGGTGGTGTTGCCGTGATCCGCGTCGGCGGCATGACAGAAGTTGAAGTGAAAGAGCGCAAAGACCGTGTCGACGATGCTCTGAACGCAACACGCGCTGCCGTTCAGGAAGGCGTTGTTGTCGGTGGCGGTGTGGCTCTGGTTCAGGCAGGCAAGGCACTTGATGGCCTGGAAGGCGCCAACAACGACCAGAACGTCGGCATCAACATCGTGCGCAAGGCGATTGAATCGCCACTGCGTCAGATTGCGGAAAACGCAGGTGTGGACGGAGCGGTTGTCGCGGGCAAGATCCGCGAGAGCGACGATGTCGCCTTCGGCTTCAACGCGCAGACAGAAGAGTATGGCGATATGTTCGCATACGGTGTGATCGACCCGGCCAAAGTGGTGCGTACAGCGCTGCAGGACGCCTCTTCGGTTGCAGCTCTGCTGATCACCACGGAAGCCATGGTTGCCGACAAGCCTGAGAAGGCCGGTGCAGCCGGTGGCGGCATGCCGGACATGGGCGGCATGGGCGGCATGGGCGGCATGATGTAAGCTGCTCAGGCATACGCTTGAATTTAGGGTCGCCTCCGGGCGGCCCTTTTTCGTGCCAGGGTGCCGGAAACCTTGAAGGTTTCCGGTTAGGTTTCCTTGCAGGAAATCTATTTCGCAGGTGAATGCTGGGCGGACAGGGAAGCAAATGGTGCAGGTGCTCTGCAGGTGCTATGCCATCAGCCATGGACACGCATTACAAAGACCAAAGATTGGTAGGCATCTACGATGTGATCAATCCCTCGCGAGACGACTTCGAATTCTATCTTCGAAACCTGCCAAAAGCACCAGCTCGCATTCTCGACATAGGGTGCGGTACTGGTTCCTTTGCCGTGGAGCTGGCAGGTCTCGGATATCAGGTCACAGGTGTTGATCCCGCCGCCGGCATGATCGACTTCGCACGTCGAAGGCCAGGATCAAACCGCGTGCACTGGTTGGCCAGTGATGTGCAGGGCATCAAACCGCATCAGCCGTTTGATGCCGCCGTGATGACCGGACATGCCTTTCAATGTCTGCTGTCCGACAACGATGTGCTTGGACTGTTCCGCTCGGTTTACGCGCATCTGGTGAAAGGCGGCGCGTTCTGGTTCGAGACACGCAATGCAAACGCCAAACCCTGGCAGACATGGGCGCCACAGTTCGCAGTGGATCCGGTCACTCTGGCGGATGGTCGCAGCCTTCGCGTGGTTCAGGACGTGACGGAGATCGCAGGCGAGCTTGTGACTTTCGACGAGAAATATGAGTTCAGCGATCTGGATGAGCCGATCCAGTCCAAAAGCACGCTGCGGTTCATGCCTTTGCCAACAATCACCAACATCGCAGCACAAGCCGGATTGTGCGTGGCCGAGACCTTTGGTGACTGGACCGGGGCGCGCTACGAAGACGACAGCCCGGAAATCATCGTGAAACTGATAAAGCCGGTTTGATGGCGACCGACCGGAAGGTCATCAACCCGCCAGTTGGTCTTGGCGCGGCAGGCTTGTACTCAAGCGGCAAGATCACAGCGCTTTCTCAAATCGCCAGACGTCCAGCGTGTAGGCGCCAGCCGATGTATCAAGATCAACCGGAAATGTCCCCGCATTCTCCCAGCCGCATTTGCGGTAAAACGCGGCCGCCCGGTCATTGCCCATGGCGCAGGCCAGCCACGCGCGCCTGTGTCCGGCAGCAGCGATACGCGTTTCGGCATCGGCCATCAGGGCCTGCGCAAGTCCGGTGCCGCGTCCTTCTGGTGCGACATACATCTGGTAAAGCTCGTCGTCATGGACCATGCAAAACCCGGTGACCGCCCCGTCTTTCACCCCCACACGGGTCGCGGCGATCTGATCTGCACTGCGCGCGGCAAAGCTGTCCAGCACGCGCAGGACAGTGAGCGAGGCAGGCACAACCGCCGCATGTCCGTCATGCCATCCCTCGTGCCAGATACGGGCCACGACCGGCACATCAGGCTGCGCCATATCCCTCAGCTCATAGCCGCCTTGCATTCCGCGCCTCCTGAATGTGATCCGTGCAGGCATCCAGTGAACCGCAAAGCTGCGGCGCTGACCAGCCATATTCAAAGTTGACCCGGCGGGCGCAGCGCGTCAAAACCGGGGCACGGGGCCGGCGAACGCCCCGCGAGGCCACGGCCAAAGCTTCGCGTCCAACCCTCAACCCTGCCCGACAGGAGGACGCGCCATGCCCGCCCCGAACCTTATCACCCCATCCCAGCTAAGCCGGTTGCTTGGCACGCCTGAGATGCCCTGCCTTCTAGATGTCTGTCTGCCCGAAGATTTCACCGAAGACCCCCGCGTCATCCCGACAGCGCGCAGGCTGGGTTTTGAACGCGTGGAGGATATCGCCGCAGACCTGCAAGGCCAGCGCGTGGTGATCATTTGCCAGAAGGGCAAGAAACTCAGCCAGGGTGCGGCTGCCCTTTTGCGCACGCATGGTGTGGCAGCCGAAGCGCTGCAGGGCGGTATCATCGGCTGGCGCGATGCCGGGCTGCCCCTGATCCCGGCGGCGGCGCTTCCGGCGCCCGGATCGCTCTGGGTGACGCGGCACAGGCCCAAGGTGGATCGCATCGCCTGCCCCTGGCTGATCCGCAGGTTCATCGACCCCGCGGCCCGGTTCTTGTATGTCGCCCCATCCGAAGTGCTGAATGTCGCCGAGAAATTCGGCGCGATCAGCTTTGATACCGAAGGTGCGGCCTTCGCGCATCAAGAGGGGCACTGCACCTTTGACGCATTCCTCGACGGGTATTCGCTCTCGCTGCCTGGGCTGGACCGGATGGCAGAGGTGATCCGCGCTGCCGATGGAACTCCGGGTGCGCAGTCAGATCAGGCGCCGGGGCTTCTGGCCATCTCGCTGGGCCTGTCGCGCATGTTCAAGGATGATCTGCAGCAACTGGAGGCAGCCTTGCCGCTTTACGATGCGCTCTATCGCTGGGCGCGGGATGCGCAGGACGAAACCCATGATTGGGACGCGCATGAGGGCGGGGCATGACCTCCACTGCCCAGCTGTTCCGCGTCTTTGGCAAAATCGGCCTGCTGTCCTTTGGCGGACCTGCGGCGCAAATCGCGTTGATGCACGGCGAGCTGGTCGACCGGCACAAGTGGCTGACGGAGAAGGAGTTTCTGTCGGGCCTGTCTTTCTGCATGCTGCTGCCGGGTCCAGAGGCCATGCAACTGGCCACTTATTCGGGCTGGCGGCTGCGCGGCATTTGGGGCGGGCTTCTGGCCGGGCTTCTCTTTGTCGTGCCGGGGGCGGCGGTGATCATGGCCTTGGCGGCGATCTACGTGCATTTCGGCGATGTTTCCGTGGTCAAGACGCTTTTTGTCGGCATCAAGGCTGCAGTTCTGGCCATCGTGATCGAAGCGCTGATCAAGGTAGCAAAACGGGCCTTCAGGCAGCCGTTACACTGGGTGCTTGCGGCGCTTAGCTTTCTTGCGCTCTTCGTCCTTGCGCTGCCCTTTCCTGCAGTCATCGCGGCAGCAGCCCTTGCCGGTTACGCGTTCTCGTCAAGCTCTGATGACGCCCCGGCGCAAAGCCCTCCCAAAAGCACACCGCTGCGCACCATCGCCACCTGGCTCGTGCTGTGGTGGGCGCCGGTTCTAATGCTCTATCTTCTCGGGTTCGATCTGCTCTTTGATGTGGCGCTGTTCTTCAGCAAGCTGGCGGCGGTTACCTTCGGGGGGGCTTACGCAGTGCTGGCCTATATGGGCCAAGAGGTGGTGACCCAGCTAGGCTGGCTCACTGCCGGGCAGATGATCGATGGGCTGGGGCTGGCGGAAACCACACCCGGACCGCTTATCCTGGTGACCGAGTTTGTCGGGTTTCTTGCAGGCTACACCGCAGGCGGTTGGGGGCTGGCAATTGCGGCGGCGCTGGTCACGCTCTGGGTCACCTTCGTGCCGTGCTTTTTGTGGATCTTCACCGGTGCGCCCTATATTGCATGGCTCGGCGCGCAGCCGAGGCTCAGTGCGGCACTGTCCGGCATCACGGCGGCGGTGGTGGGTGTCATCGCCAATCTGTCGCTTTGGTTCGCGATGAGCGTTCTCTTCTCTGATGTGAATAGGCGCGCGTGGGGCTGGTGGCCGGATCTGTCCACATTTGACCCGTTGGCCGGTCTTCTCAGCGTGATCGCGGCGGTCTTGCTCTTGCGGCAAAAATGGTCTGTTGTAGCGGTTCTGGCCAGCGCTGCCGTGCTTGCCCTGGGATTGGGACAGATCACTTGAAACTTGCCG
>JBCCUH010000186.1:0-4593 GCA_039197405.1 Pseudomonadota bacterium | reverse complement strand
GCCGCCCACCGCGCGCCTCACCACGCCCCGCACGCCGCCCAGAAACCGAAAGTACGAAAAGACCAGATAGAAGGGCCAGTTGGGCGGCACGCTGATATTGCGGCGCGCGCAGTATTGGGCCACGTATTCGTCTTCCGTGGGCAGGCCGATGGATGTGCGGTCGACGCCGGCAAGGCCTTTGAACTCGGCGGCGTTGGGCAGGCGCCAGTGCATGCACTGGTACGCGAGATCGGCAAGGGGGTGGCCGAGGGTGCTCAGTTCCCAGTCGAGCAGCGCCATGATCTGCGGGGCGTCTTTTGCGTAGATCATGTTGTCGATGCGGTAGTCCCCGTGCACGATGGAGGCGGCCCCATCGTCTTCGGCCATATTGTCGGCGAGCCAGTCCATGACCCAATCTGCGTCTGTCAGCGGTTCGGTTTCGGAGGCTTTGTATTGCGACGACCAGCGCGAGGTCTGGCGTTCGAAATAGTTGCCGGGTTTGCCGTAATCGCCAAGGCCGATGCTGGCGGGATCGACGGAGTGGAGCGCGGCGAGGGTCTGGTTCATTGCGTCATAGATGGCGGTGCGCTCGGGCTTTTGCAGCTCGGGCAGCGCAGGATCCCAGAAGATGCGGCCATCGAGGTAGTCCATGACGAAGAACTGGGTGCCCAGCGGGCTTTCATCGTCTGAAAGATGCAGCATCCGGGGCACCGGCACGTCGGTCGCGGCCAGCGCCGACATGACGCGAAACTCGCGGTCGACGGCATGGGCGGATTTCAGCAGCTTGCCCGGCGGTTTGGCGCGCAGCACGAATTTGCGGGCACCGGAGGTCAGAAGATAGGTGGGATTGCTTTGCCCGTCCGAGAATTTCTCCATCCCGTCCAGGGTGTCAAACCCCTCCACATGGGTTGCGAGGTAGGCTTGCAGCTTGGCTTGGTCATAGGTGTGCATGCGTGACGTTCCGTCAGTGGGGATGGACAGGTGACGTCCAGTAAGCAATCGTTTGGTCAATCCAGCAACAGTTACCTTGCGAAAGGGCCCTTTCCGATGAGCATGAACCTTGGTTTGAACCCGGCCCATGCGCCGCTTCTTGGTCGTGTGCGCGAGATGATCCGCGATGAGATCATGCCCTTGGAAGAAGAATACCACGCCGAGATCGGCAAGGGGGATCGCTGGCAGTACACGGATCGGCAGGCGGAGATCCTTGAGGGTCTGAAGGCCAAGGCCAAGGCGGCGGGCCTGTGGAATTTCTGGCTGACCGACAGCGACAAGGGCTTTGGTCTCACCACCGTGGATTACGCGTATTTCGCCGAAGAAATGGGGCGCACGCCGCTGGGGGCGGAGGTGTTCAACTGCTCGGCGCCCGATACCGGCAATATGGAAGTGTTCGAGCGCTATGGCACGCAGGCGCTGAAAGGCGAATGGCTGACGCCATTGCTGGAGGGCGAGATCCGCCCTGCCTATCTGATGACGGAGCCCGATGTGGCCAGCTCGGACGCCACGAATATCGCCATGGCTTGCGTGCGGGACGGCGATGATTACGTTCTGAATGGCGAGAAATGGTGGGCCAGCGGCGCGGGTGATCCGCGGTGCAAGGTCTATGTGGTCATGGTGCGCACCGGCGGTGAGGATGCGCCGAAACACCAGCGTCATTCAATGATTGTGGTGGATGCAGGCACACCGGGGATCGAGATTCTGCGGCCCATGGAAGTCTACGGCCATGATGATGCACCGCACGGGCATATGCATATCAGGTTCACAGATGTGCGGGTGCCGGTGGGGAACCTGCTGCTGGGTGAGGGGCGCGGCTTTGAGATTGCGCAGGGTCGGCTTGGGCCGGGGCGCATTCACCATTGCATGCGCTCTGTGGGCCAGGCCGAGGAGGCGCTGGCGCTCATGTGCCGCCGCTCGATGCAGAAGGAAGCCTTTGGCAAGCCGCTGGCGCAGCTGGGTGCGAATTTCGACATCATCGCGGAATGCCGGATGGAGATTGATCAGGCGCGACTTCTGTGTCTGAAGGCGGCCTGGATGATGGACAAGGGCGATGCGCGGGCGGCGGCACCCTACATCAGCCAGATCAAGGTGGTGGCGCCAAAGGTGGCGTTGAAGGTGATCGACGAGGCGGTGCAGATGTTCGGCGCGCAGGGGATTTCCCAGGACACCCCGCTGGCGCAGGCCTGGACCTGGCAACGGGCGCTGAGGCTGGCGGATGGGCCGGATGCGGTGCACCGCAGACAAGTGGCGCGGGCCGAGCTGAAAAAGCACACCCAGCAGAAAGTGTGATCAGCGGCGCGATGCCGGGCTTGCGATGATCTGTGCGGGTGCGCCGCTTGGGTCTGGTGATGCGCCCTGCAAACAAGGCGTGATCGCGGGCCGGCTGAGAGTTGAAACCCATCGCTGATCGCCCGGACACATGTTCGGCTTGGTAAAAGATGACCCTATCAACGTCACAGTGAGGTCACAGTTTTCCGAACATCCTTACGGTGCTTCTTACCCTGCACCGTGAAGGACACCGGATGACACCGCTCAAAGCCAAATCCTCGCATGTGTCGCTGCGCATTGGACTTAGTCTGTTTTGCCTGGTGCTTGGTGTGGCATTTCCGATCGCTTTCTGCGCGGCCTTTCTTTTGGTGGCGTCATTGGTTCGGGAGATATTGCCCGATCGCCCCGAGCGACATGACAGTGTGGCAGATGTTCGTGAGTGGGATGCGAACTGGCGCGAAAGATTTCACCGGCTGTGCGACTCACCGGCAGAAACCGCGTTTCTTGACGCGATGATTGATACCTTTGATCTGGTCCCTAAGAATGGCCTGTTGGTTGGCGCCGGTCTCGAACTGAACTTGCAGGTCCCGGTGAGCCGGTACCGTCTGGATTTTCTGATCAACGCGCGCCTTATTGTGGAGATTGACGGGCATCGCTGGCATTCATCGCCGCAGGCCGTTGCGCGCGATGCTGCGAGAGATGCGTATTTCAGGTCGGAAGGCTACATCGTCCTGAGAATTCCGGCAAAGTTTGCCCTTTATGAACCACAGGTTGCCATTGCGAAGGTTCGCCAAGCCTGTGCGCGTCTGAATGCCGACAATGCAAGATTGACCCATCAGAGGCGCAGAGCATTTCGACCGAAAGCTGTGGCGGCGTCGCTTGCCAAGGCATTGGACGACTTGGGCAAAGGCGTGAGCGCCGCGACGAGCTATGTTGACGAGCGGATTGAACAGCAAAAACGGGAAGATGCGCTCAGGGAGCAAGCTGAAACGGATGCGGTTTTGCGCCAGATCAATGATGAACTGGCTGCGGATGAGGCTTTGGCGGAAATGTTCCATTCTCTGAAGAAGGAATTTGGCAGCGGCACAGGGTCTGCGTAAACCGCGCGCGGTACCTGAGAGTTGGCCGTCGGTCAGCCGTCCCGGCCCGGTTCATCCGGGTTGCTGGAAAACAGCGCGATCTTGTTGCCTTGCGGGTCGCGTAGGTAGCTGACGTAGAAATGCGCGCCGTAGGATGGGCGAAAGCCGGGCTGGCCTTCATCCTGTCCACCTGCGGCGAGCGCGGCTGCATGCAGATCGCGCACCTGCTGTTGCGAACTTGCCTCGAAGGCCACCATCGCCCCGTTGCCGGCTGAGGCGTCTGCACCGTCGAAAGGCGGCTTGACGTAGAAATCCGGGTATACCGGGCGGTGACCGTCTGGCACGGGAAGGGCAAAGCTGAGACCTTCCGCGCCTTCCGTCAGCCCATAGCCCAAGGCAGGCAGAAACGCGGTGTAGAAGTGTTTGGCGCGGGCGATATCGTCGGCGCCGACTGTGACATAGGCGATCATGCGGGGCAGGGTCCTTCAGACGAGTTTCCCGCGCAGGCTATGTCAAAGATCGCGATTTGTCAGGTGCGGCGCTTTTGGGCCATCTCGTCCAGTTGCCGGGCAAAGCTGCGTGCATCCAGCCCTTCTTCCAACGCGCGGGTGAAAAACGCAGCCGGGGTTTCCGGCGCAAGGCCCCCCACCGGCGGGTCACGGTCAAGATTGGTGGGAAAGGAATAGCCCTCTGCCGTGGCGGCGATGGCTGCCGACAGCTCTGCCGCGCTGAGATCACCCTTTGCGCAAGCTGCGCGCGCTGGGGCGTAGATCTGCCTGCACATGGCGTCCCGGTCGATGGTTTCCATCGCCCGGCCAAAGGCAGACGAGACCTGCAGCAGGTTGACCATGCGGTGAATGCCCTTGCTGCTATTGGCCCCGGCGGCGTGAAACAATGCGGGGTTGAAAAAGATCGCATCGCCTTTCGCAAGCGGCACCTGCACGTAGCGCTCTTCGAAGAGCGCGCGAAAATCGGCGCGGCGCCATGCGGCATAACCGGGGCGGTAAGCCTGCGAGAAGGGCAAGAGCTTGGTCGGTCCGCTGTTCAGCGGCATGTCGCAATGCGCAATGCCGCCCTGCAGCGTCAGAATGGGCGAGATGTCGTGCACATGCGCGGGGTAGGAGGCGCTGATCCTGGCGGTCTGAAACCCAAGGTGATAGTCGCGATGGGCCTGCTGCGCGGCTCCGCCGGGATGCACCAGATTGACCTGCGCAGTCATCTGGTAGTTGGGTCCGAGCCAGGCCTCGCAGACCGCAGCGATGGCGGTATTGGC
>JBCCUH010000185.1:0-4616 GCA_039197405.1 Pseudomonadota bacterium | reverse complement strand
GGTCCTGGGTGATCATGGGCGGGCGCGGGGCTGGCAAGACCCGTGCGGGCGCAGAATGGGTGCGGGCGCAGGTAGAGGGCGCGCGGCCATTGGATGAGGGACGGGCGCGCCGGGTCGCGCTGGTGGGCGAGACCTTTGATCAGGTGCGAGAAGTGATGATTTTCGGCGACAGCGGCATCCTTGCCTGTTCGCCACCCGACCGGCGCCCGATATGGGAAGCCGGGCGGAAGAGGCTGGTCTGGCCCAATGGTGCGGTCGCCACCGCGCATTCGGCCTTTGACCCTGAAGGATTGCGGGGGCCGCAGTTTGATGCGGCCTGGGTGGATGAACTGGCCAAGTGGAAAAAGGCCGAAGCGACATGGGACATGCTGCAATTTGCCCTGCGGCTTGGTGACAAACCTCAGGTCTGCGTGACGACGACGCCGCGCAACGTCGGAGTTTTGAAGGCCCTGTTGAAGTCACCGTCCACCGTGCTCACGCAGGCACCGACAGAGGCGAATGCAGCCAACCTGGCGGCATCCTTCCTCGAAGAGGTGCGGGCGCGGTACAAGGGCACACGGCTGGGGCGGCAGGAGCTGGATGGTATCCTGCTGGAGGACGCGGAAGGCGCGCTATGGACATCCGCGGGGATCGAGACCTGTCGGGTGCGCGCGTTGCCCGATCTGGACCGCATCGTCGTGGCGCTTGACCCGGCAACGACGGGCGGATCGGCCTCGGATGAATGTGGTATCGTGGTCGCCGGTGTGAAGATGACCGGCCCGCCGCAGGAGTGGCGTGCCTATGTTCTGGCCGATTGTACGGTGGCAGGGGCCACGCCCGCGGGCTGGGCACAGGCGGCGATCTCGGCAATGGAACAATATGGCGCGGATCGTTTGGTGGCGGAGGTGAACCAGGGCGGGCAGATGGTGCAGGAAGTCCTGCGTCAGGTGGACCCGCTGGTGCCTTGCAAGGGGGTGCATGCGAGCCGCGGCAAGGCGGCGCGCGCCGAACCTGTCGCAGCGCTTTACGAGCAGGGCCGGGTGAAACACATGCCGGGCCTGGACGGGCTGGAAGACCAGATGTGCCGGATGACCGTGCAGGGATACGAGGGCAAGGGCTCGCCCGACCGGGTCGACGCGTTGGTCTGGGCCTTGCACGAATTGATGATCGAGCCGGTTGCGAAATGGCGCGCGCCGCGCGTACGGTCCCTTTAACGCTTGGGCCACCGCGCGCGGTTTGGCCTTATCTGCAAGGGTTAACAGCAACGCACGCTGCCTTTGCATCTTTGAAATCTGAATTCGACAATTATCGAGGCAGCAAGATCAGCCCCGCCACGCAGATCATCGGCGCGGGCGCATTTGGCATGCGGGCGATCACATGAGGAGCAAACGACATGGTATTTGACTTTCTAAAGCGCGGCGCACCGCTGGAGGCTCCGGAGCAGAAAGCGAGCGCCACGGGGCCTGTCGTGGCCTATCAGACCTCGGGCCGCGTGGCCTGGAGCCCGCGCGATGCCGTGTCGCTGACCCGCACAGGCTTTTCCGGCAACCCGGTGGGGTTCCGTTCGGTCAAACTGATTGCCGAGGCGGCGGCAGCGCTGCCCCTGGTGCTGCAGGACAGTGAGCAGCGCTATGATGTGCATCCGCTGATGGATCTGGTGGCGCGGCCCAACCCGATGCAGGGCCGGGCGGAACTGCTCGAAGCGCTTTATGCACAGCTATTGCTGACCGGGAACGGCTATGTCGAAGCGGTTGTCGATGAAGAAGCGGCCCCGGTGGAATTGCATGTGCTGCGGTCGGACCGGATGAGCGTGGTGCCCGGTGCAGACGGTTGGCCGATTGCCTATGAATATGCCGTGGGTGGGCGCAAGCACCGTTTCGACGCGGCGGGTGCGCAGGTCCCTGTCTGCCACATCAAGAGCTTCCACCCGCAGGATGATCACTATGGATTCAGCCCGATGCAGGCGGCCGCCATGGCGGTGGATGTGCATAATTCGGCCAGTCGTTGGTCCAAGGCGCTGCTGGACAATGCGGCGCGCCCGTCGGGGGCGATTGTCTACCGCGGCGCCGAAGGGCAGGGCACGATGGCGCACGATCAATATGAGCGCCTCGTGAACGAGATGGAGAGCCATCATCAGGGTGCGCGCAATGCCGGACGTCCCATGCTGCTCGAAGGCGGGCTGGACTGGAAGCCGATGGGCTTTTCGCCGTCGGACATGGAGTTCCAGAAGACCAAGGAGGCTGCTGCGCGCGAGATCGCGCTGGCCTTTGGTGTGCCGCCGATGCTGCTGGGCATTCAGGGGGATGCGACCTATGCGAACTATCAGGAAGCGCACCGCGCCTTTTATCGCCTAACCGTGTTGCCCCTGGCCACCCGGGTGACGGCGGCGCTGGCGCAATGGCTGGCGGGGTACACCGGTGCGCAGCTCATGCTGAAGCCGGATCTGGACCAGGTGCCCGCCCTTGCCGAGGAACGGGATGCGCAGTGGAGCCGCGTGGCCAGGGCGGATTTCCTGAGCCAGGCCGAGAAGCGGGCGCTCTTGGGTCTGCCCGCGGTGAGCGCCGATGAGTGATACTGGGTTTGAGCGGTTCGAATGTGCGCCAGGCCTGCGTCTGCAGGCCCATGAGCGGGTCGCCCAAATCCAGCACGACAACCTCATCCGCCGGCTGGATCGGGTCGAGGAGATGATGGAGCGGTTGGAAAAACGGCTGTGGCTGACCGTCTACGGGATCGTCGCGATGATCCTGGGCGAGGCGTTGCAGTCGGTGTTGGTGGCGGTGCCATGAGCGCGAGGAAAGAGACAGACATGAGGAGTGAACCCATGGATATTGAGACAGGGCTCGAGCGCAAGTTCGCCCGATTTGGTGACGCGCTGGCCGTCGAGGACGGCTGTGTGATCAGCGGGTATGCAAGCCTTTTCGGCGCAGTGGACCAGGGCAATGATGTCGTGGCTGCGGGGGCCTATGCCGCGTCGCTCTCGACGCTCACGGCCAAGGGCACGAAGGTGAAGATGCTCTGGCAGCATGACCCGACCCAGCCCATCGGGATCTGGGACGAGGTGCGTGAAGACGGCAAGGGTCTCTGGGTCAAGGGCCGTTTGCTCGATAGCGTCGCGCGAGGGCGCGAGGCTGCGGCCTTGATCGAGGCGGGCGCGATTGACGGTCTGTCCATCGGGTATCGCACACTGAAAGCGACGAAGAATTCCAAGGGCCAGAGGCTCTTGACCGAACTGGAGCTTTGGGAGGTGTCGCTGGTGACCTTTCCGATGCTGCCCAGTGCGCGGGTCGTGGGCAAGTCGGAAGAGACCGAGCTTGACCGTTCCCTGCGCGACATGGCCGCCGTCTTTGCAGGCGCGCGCGCTGATCTGGCGCGCCGCTAACGCGCTCCTGTCGTCCCGGTCGCACGGAGAGGTTCGTGCGGCTCTCACACTACCAAATAGAGGATTTGCCCATGAGCAAGACCGCACCGAAGGCGGCGGGCGGGGATGGTTTGTCCCCCGCTGAGGATGTCAGGCAGGCCGTGACCGGCTTTGTCACTGATTTCAAAAGCTTCCAAACCGAAATTGAATCGAAACTTCAACAAACAGAAGAGCGACTGACCATGCTGGACCGAAAGACACACACTCCCCAACGCAGCCCTCTTGCAGGTGCTGTTGACGCTGGTGCACCGCATCAGAAGGCCTTTAACGCCTATCTGCGGTCCGGTGACGATGACGGCCTGCGCGGCCTTGAGATGGATGTGAAATCACTGTCCACCGCGGTGAATTCGGATGGCGGCTATCTGGTTGATCCACAGACATCGGACACGGTGAACTCAGTTCTGAACGCGACCGCGTCGATCCGGTCCATTGCGGCTGTCGTGAATGTCGAGGCGACCTCTTACGATGTGCTGGTGGATCACACGGATGTGGGCGCAGGCTGGGCGACCGAGGCCGGTGCCACAGCCGAAACCGATACGCCGCAGATCGACCGCATCACCATTCCGCTGCACGAGTTGAGCGCGCTGCCGAAGGCGTCGCAGCGCCTGCTGGACGACAGCGCCTTCGACATCGAGACATGGCTGGCAAGCCGCATCGCGGACAAGTTCGCACGGGCCGAAGCCGCGGCATTTGTCAACGGTGACGGCACCGATAAGCCCAGGGGCTTTCTGAGCCACGCGTCCGTCGACAACGACGTCTGGACCTGGGGCAACCTCGGCTATGTGCCCACTGGTGAAAACGGGGGCGTCAACGCGGATTCGATCATTGACCTGGTCTATGCCCTCGGCGCGGAGTACCGCGCCAATGCGACCTTCGTGATGAACTCCAAGACCGCCGGTCTGGTGCGCAAGCTGAAGGATAATGATGGCCGTTTCCTGTGGTCGGATGGCCTGGCGGCAGCCGAGCCAGCGCGCCTAATGGGCTATCCGGTGCTGATCGCCGAGGACATGCCGGATGCGGCAACGGACGCCAACGCGATTGCCTTTGGTGACTTTGCAAACGGCTACACCATCGCCGAGCGTCCGGATCTGCGCGTTCTGCGCGATCCGTTCAGCGCAAAGCCGCACGTCCTCTTCTATGCGACCAAGCGCGTGGGTGGCGATGTCAGCGACTATGTCGCGATCAAGCTGCTGAAATTCGGCACCTCCTGAAGGATGTG
>JBCCUH010000184.1:0-4627 GCA_039197405.1 Pseudomonadota bacterium | reverse complement strand
CGTGAAATATCCTTTGCCGGAACACAGGATCATCAGCGCATCGACGCGTTTCTCCCAAAGCGAGAAATCATGTTCGTCCTGCGGAACCGGGCCGGCGGGGGTGCCGCCCATATCATGCCAGCGTGTGCCATCGTGGTTTTGTGTCATGCGCGAACGGTAATCGCAGGGGTGCGCCCTGTCCAGCGCGCAGGCTTCAGGCGTCTTCGGGATCGCAGAGCAGAATTTCCCCGGCCTCTGCCAGCGCCTGGATCGCGCTGACCACATCGGCCTGCGCAGTTTCGCCTGCATCGCCTGTGACCTCGCCCAGATCCTGCATAGCATCACGCAGCTGATCGGCCATGCGCGAAGAGATATTACCCAGGATATGGTCGGCAGACGGGGCGGTCTGCGGATCGCTGGCAGCTTTCAGCGCCGTAACCAGCGTGTCATTCTCAACCGCGCGCAGAATAGCAGGCACATCGCGCGCATCGACGCGCGATGTGATATGTTTGAAGGTGAAGATGGCCTTGCGCACCTCAGCGGCAAAATCCTGATCTTCCGCATCCAGCCCATCCAGCAGAGCGTCGCGCATGGCGCTGCGGGACGAATTCAGGATGGCGCCGACACGGTCGACAGGCGGGTTGTCAAAGGCCACTTCCGGTGCGTCTTCCAGCTGTTCGAGCAAGGCGCGCCCGATGCGATCCACCGCATCGGGGGTAACATGCGAGGTGTGCGAGACCGCATAGGTGATGCGCCGCGCCCGTTCGCCGGGGATCTCGCCCAGCACGCTGGCCGCTTTTTTCACGTCGATCTTGGAGATGAGCACGGCTGCCACCTCAATGCTTTCGCGCAGGGTGATCGCGGCAATCTCTGCCACCTCCATTTCGCGCAGCCTGAGCCAGGGATCACCGGAGGCGCGCACGCCGGACCTTTTGCGGATCTGCGCCGCTGCGCCGGGGCTGATCTGGCCGTCAAGGGCAGACAGCGCACCAGCCACGCCCTTGGGAAAGGTCAGCCCCGTCGCCTCCAGCTCATCGGCGAATTCCTCGATCACGGAGATCAGCGTGTCGCGATCCACGCGGCGCAGGCTGCCCATCTGCTGCGTGAGTTCTGCCTGCAAATCCTCCGGCAGGTCCTTCAGCGGCACATTTGCCCCTTCCGTCATCAGGAAACGCACGACAATGGCCGCTTTTTCAGCCGGGGCAACGCTGCGCACAGGTGGGCGCGCGCCCTGTTTGACAGGGGTGATTTGACCTAATTGCATGAGGGGCACGCCTTCCTGTTACTGCTCGATTCCCGGCAGATACTTGGGGAGAAACGTGAACATTCATTGAACAGCCTGCAAAAGGCTGCTCGTTTTTCGTATTGCTGCGCGTCAGCTTGCAACCAGCGGAACGCAGGTTTCGCTTTCAGCATGCCACATAGTGCCATCGGCGCAGGACATGGCGGCATCATGGCCGCCGCTGCATCCCATCGCAAAGCCAAGGGCCGGGGCGATCGCAAGGAGTGTTGCAATGACAGTGATCTTCATTGGTCGTCCTTTCAGTCGTTGACTGATGCGCAGCCTAGCACGGATCGGCTACTCGCCAAACACCCGTTTGAAGATCGTGTCCACATGTTTGGTGTGATAGCCCAGATCGAATTTCTCTTCGATCTCAGCAGGGCTAAGCGCGGCTGTGACCTCGGCGTCATTCAAAAGCTCGGTTTTGAAATCGCAGCGTGTTTCCCAGACCTTGAGCGCGTTGCGTTGCACCAGCCGATAAGCGTCTTCGCGGCTGACACCGGCCTGCGTGAGGGCCAGAAGAATGCGCTGGCTCATCACCAAACCGGGGAATTTATTCATATTCTCCAGCATGTTCTCCGGGTAGACCAGCAGCTTGTCGATCACTGAGGTCAGACGCGCCAGCGCGAAATCCAAAGTGATCGTCGTATCGGGACCGATGTTGCGCTCGACCGAGCTGTGCGAAATGTCACGTTCGTGCCAGAGCGTGACATTCTCCATCGCGGGCACGACAGCCATGCGCACCAGACGGGCCAGACCGGTCAGGTTTTCCGTCAGAACCGGGTTTTTCTTGTGCGGCATCGCGCTTGAGCCCTTTTGACCCATCGAGAAAAACTCTGCCGCTTCCAGCACTTCGGTGCGCTGCATGTGGCGGATTTCCGTGGCGATGTTTTCAATCGACGAGGCAACCACGCCAAGCGCGGCAAAGAACGCAGCATGGCGATCACGCGGGATGACTTGCGTGCTGATCGGTTCCGGCTCCAGCCCCAGTTTGGCGCAGACATGTTCCTCCACAGCGGGATCGATATTGGCAAAGGTGCCCACCGCGCCGGAGATTGCACCGGTGGCAATCTCGTAGCGGGCTTTTTCCAGACGGTTCAGGTTGCGGTCCATCTCGGCATAAAAGCGCGCGAAGGTCAGCCCCATGGTGGTCGGCTCTGCATGGATGCCATGGCTGCGCCCGATGCGGATGGTCGTCTTATGTTCCATCGCGCGGCGCTTAAGCGCGGCCAGCAACGCCTTGGTGTCTTCGATGAGGATATCGGCGGCGCGCACCAGTTGCACGTTGAAACAGGTGTCCAGAACATCAGAAGAGGTCATGCCCTGACGCACGAACCGCGCCTCTTCGCTTCCGACATGTTCGGCCAAATGGGTGAGAAAGGCGATGACGTCATGTTTGGTCACGGCTTCAATCTCGTCGATACGGGCCACGTCAAATTCTACATCGCTGGCTTTCCAGACCGCTTTTGCATTTTCCTCGGGGATCACGCCAAGCTGCGCCATGGCATCACAGGCATGTGCCTCGATCTCGAACCAGATGCGGAACTTGGTCTCGGGCGACCAGATGGCGACCATGTCGGGGCGAGAATAGCGAGGGATCATTGTAAGGTGCCTTTTTTGTGACTTGCGGGTGCTTGGCGGCTCAATAGTGTGGGCGGCGAATTGCTGCAAGATTGGAGACGACAGGTGAGACCTATTGCCCGCATAAGCGCGGCTGTGCTGATCGCCTTGCACGGCGCTGTGGCGTTGGCCGAAGAGGGGTGGACCTTGCTGGATGGGCCCGGCATTCAGACGGCCCTGACAGGGGTGACGCTGGATTACCCCGGCGCATGGCAGGATTTCAGAGAGACGGGCAGAACGCTTTACAATGCGGGGGTGGACAGCTGGGGATACTGGCAGGTGCAGGATGACCGCTATTGCAGCCAATGGCCGCCCAATGCGTTCTGGGCATGCTATGATGTGCATCAACGCGGTAATGAGATCAGGTTCACCGGCGCGCATGATGATGTGAGTATCGGGGTGATCCAGGAGGCGCCCTGATGCAGCACGCGGATTTTCTGGGATCCTGGCAGATTGACAGGCAGATTGATGACCACCTGACGGGCGAGACGGCGCGCTTTGAAGGCAAAGCTGTGATCACCGCCGCGCAGGGTGCATGGCGATTTGATGAGGCCGGGACGCTGCGGCTGGCCAATGGGGCGGTGATGACAGCAGAGCGGCGTTACCTCTGGATGCCGGTTGAGCAAGGGTTCGCCATTCAGTTCGATGATGGCCGGGCGTTTCACAACTTGCGATTCGGGCAGGATTGCACAGCCGATCACTGGTGCGATCCCGATCAGTATGACGTCAGTTATGATTTCGCCGCCTGGCCGGTCTGGCGGTCGGTCTGGCGCGTGAATGGGCCGCGAAAGGATTACACGTTAACTTCGGATTTTACGAAATAGCGCACAATATTGCAGTGGTTTTGCAGGTGAAGTTTGCAACTTTGCACTTGCGCTTCGCAAGCTTGCAGGTGACACATGCGGCAACGCAGCAATTGACGACAGGAGAGTCCGCATATGCGCACAGCTCAATCCAACCCCGTTCTAAGCTCGGTGATCTCGCCGCAGACCGGCTCGGCCCTGATGATCAAACAGGCCGTTCTGGTGGTGTTTGGCATTGTCTTTCTGGCCGCCGCCGCAAAGATCAAGGTACCGATGTACCCCGTGCCGATCACGATGGGTACATTTGCAGTGCTGACCATGGGCGCAGCCTATGGCGCGCGACTGGGGCTGGTGACGATTTTGGGCTACATGATCGTCGGCGCCTTGGGCTTTGATGTCTTCGCCGGTTCATCCGCCGAGAAGCTTGGTCTTGAGTATATGATGGGTGGTACAGGCGGCTATCTTGTCGGCTATGTGCTGGCGGTGCTGGCGCTTGGTGCGCTGGCGCAGCGCGGATGGGACCGCTCGATGCCGAAAATGGCAGGCGCCATGCTGATCGGCAACGCGCTGATCTACGTGCCGGGTCTGATCTGGCTTGGCATGCTCTATGGCTGGGACAAGCCGATCCTAGCATGGGGATTGACGCCGTTCCTGGTGGGCGACGCGATCAAGCTGGCGCTGGCCGCCGTGATCCTGCCTGCTGTTTGGAAACTGGTCGGCGACGCGCGCGGCTGATCTGGCTGAGCGACTAATTTTTCAGAAACGCGGGCGCCGGGCGTCCGCGTTTTTCGTTGGTACCGGGCGAAATTCTGGTTTTCGTAAAATATTGATAAAACAACACGTTATCGGCGTCAGCGCGCGGCGAACCACGCTTTGATTTTGGGGGAAATCCAGTTCCAAAGGCCAGGCGCACCCCGGGCGATTTTCGAGCCGACCCGCGCCT
>JBCCUH010000183.1:0-4632 GCA_039197405.1 Pseudomonadota bacterium | reverse complement strand
CTTCCAGCACAGCCATGTGACCGATGATCCCGAGGTCGTCTTCATGTTCCCCGGCGGTGGTGCGCAATATGCAGGAATGGCCCGCGATCTCTACGAGACCGAGCCGGTCTTCGCGGAATGGATGGATCGCGGTCTCGATCATCTGCAGCCGATGCTGGACTACGACATCCGCGCGCTCTGGCTGCCGGAACTGGACCAGATCGAGGCCGCCGACGCCAAACTGACGCGCCCTTCCGTGCAATTGCCGCTGATCATGATCGTCGAATACGCGCTGGCGCAGCTTTGGATGACCTGGGGCGTGCAACCCGCCGCGCTTGTGGGCCATTCCATGGGTGAAAACACCGCCGCCTGTGTCGCGGGCGTGATGAGCTTTGAGGACTGCATCGGTCTGGTGCATCTGCGCGGCACGCTTTTTGACACCGTGCCCGAGGGCGGCATGCTCTCGGTGGTCCTGCCCGCAGATGAGTTGAAACCTTTTCTGGGCGAGGACCTGGATCTGGGCGCGGTCAATGCGCCGAACCTGTCTGTGGCCACGGGCCCGCAAGCGGCACTTGACGCGCTGGAGACCCGCCTCAAGGCAAAAGACATCGACTATCAGCGCATCCAGATCGATATCGCGGCCCATTCGCGGATGTTAGAGCCTATTTTGCAGGAATTTGGCGACTATCTGCGGTCCATCCAGCTGAACGCGCCGCAAATTCCGTTCACCTCGAACCGCACCGGGGCCTATATCACCGATGCCGAAGCAACCGACCCTGAATACTGGGTGGGCCATTTGCGCGGCACGGTGCATTTCGCCGATTGCATCACCACCCTGTCCGAGAAGAAATCGCGCTGCTTCATCGAAGTGGGGCCCGGCAAAGCCATGGCAGCGCTTGCTGGCCAGCATGACAAGGTTGCCGCCAATCAAGTGATCTCTTCGCTGCGCCACCCCAAAGATGACGTGGCCGATGACGCGTATTTCATGGCCATGCTGGGGCGCGTCTGGGCCGTTGGTGGCACGTTTGACTGGGATCAGGTCTGGGGCGAGGCACGGCGCAACCGGGTGGTTCTGCCAAGCTACGCCTTCCAGCACGCCCCCTATTTCATTGAGCCCGGCAAGGCCACAGCCGAGACCGGCTCTGAGTGGCTGACCCGCACCGAAGAGCTTGAAGACTGGGGCTACCGCCCCGCCTGGATCCCGCAATATGCCGCCTGTGATACCGACGTCACAGGCGATCTGTCGGAGGCCGACACACAGACCTGGCTGATCTTTGCAGATGATGCAGGGCTCTGTGATGCCGTGGCAGAGCGTTTGCGCGCCGCAGATCACCCGGTGATCACGGTCAAGCCGGGCGACACGTTCTCGCGCCTGAGCGATACGGATTACATCATCGCGCCCGAGCGGGGACGCGAAAGCTATGACGCGCTTATCCAGGACCTCAACGCGCGCGATCTGGTCCCCACCCGGATCATCCATGGCTGGATGGTCACCAAAGACGAAAGCTTCCGCCCCGGCTCCAGCTTCTTCCACCGGGTGCAGGAGCAGGGCTTCTATTCGCTGCTGTTTTTGGCGCAAGCCATCGGCGGCGAAGATCTTGGCGGGCAGATCCATCTGAGCATCCTGACCTCCGGCGCGCTGCAACATAAATCCGAGGCCCTGCCCTACCCCGAGAAAGCCACGATCACCGGCCCGGCCCGTGTGATCCCACGCGAATTTCCGGGGCTCAGCACGCAGCTTCTCGATATCGAGATGCCCAAAACCGGACGTCTGCGCCGCGGGGCCAATGCTGACCAAGACCGCTTGGTCAATCATGTGCTCGAAGATGTGCTGGCCGCGCCTGCCACTGGCACCGCCCTGATCCGGTCTGACAAACGCTATGCGCTGGCCTACCGGTCCAGCCCGATCCCCGCGCCGGATGGCGATTTGCCCCTGCGCGATGGCGGCACCTACCTGATCACTGGTGGCTTTGGCGGCATTGGCCTGACCATTGCCAAATCCCTGATCGAAAAAGCCGGGGCGCATATAGCACTTGTGTCCCGCTCGCCCCTGCCCCCGCGGCAAAGCTGGGAAGACGTGTTGAAAAACACAGCCCCCGGGGCCTCCGTCGTGCGTCGCATTGAAGCGGTGCAGGCTCTCGAAGCTATGGGTGGCCAGGTTCTGTCCGTGACCGCCGATGTCTCCAATCTCGAAGAAATGCGCCAGGCCCGCGCCCAGATCGAACAGAGCCTCGGGCCCGTCAGCGGTGTTATCCACGCTGCTGGCCAAATCGATGACAGCCCGATCATGACCAAAACCGTCACCTCCATCGAAGATGTCTTCGCGCCGAAGATTCACGGCACGCAAGTGCTGGGCGAGGTCTTCCCCGAGGGCGATCTGGACTGGATGGTGCTGTTTTCCTCGACCTCGACGGCGACCGCGCCCATCGGGCAGGTCGATTACGTGGCGGCCAATGAATATCTCAACGCCTATGCCAAGGCCCATACCAGCGACGCCACGCGCATTCTGGCGATCAATTGGGGCATCTGGTCTGATGTCGGCATGGCCGCAGATGCGATGGACGCGCGCACCGGCAAAAGCGCGCCGCCCCCTGTGCGCCCCGCAGAGGTGCCAATGCTGGACGAGGCCACGTTCGACAAAAATGGCAACAGGCTGTTCACGGCGGAATATTCCGTGGCCGAGCGCTGGTTCCTGGACGATCACCGCACCAAGGCGGGCGACGCGCTGGTGCCGGGCACGGGCTATCTGGAGATTGCCACCGAGGCGCTGCGCGCCCAGGGCGAAACATCCGCTTTTGAAATTCGCGATCTCTATTTCCTGCGGCCGCTGGCTGTCGCAGATCATGCCACCCGCGAGGTGCGCGTCACCCTGCCGCGCAGTGACACGGGCTATGACTTCCTGATCGAAAGCGGCGAGCATGACCGGTTTGAGCAAAACGCCCAGGCCAGCCTGCAATTGCTGCCTCTGGCTGAGCCAGACCCGATTGATGTCAACGCCATTGTCGCGCGCTGCGGCACCCCGGTTGAAGCCGGTGAGGCGGGCTGGATGGCCTCGCCTCAGGAAGTGCATCTGAACTTTGGCCCCCGCTGGCGGGTGCTCAATGCCACCGCCTTGGGCGAGAATGAAGGCCTGGCCCGGCTCAGCCTGCCCCCTGCGGCGCAATCAGACCCTGATACGGGCTATTTGCTGCATCCTGGCCTGATGGATCTGGCCACGGGTTGGGCGATGAACCTGATCAAGGGCTATCAGGGCGAGCGGCTTTGGGTGCCGGTCTCCTATGCCTCCGTGAAAGTCTATCACGCGCTGCCTGCCGACGTGGTCAGCTGGGTGCGCAGCCACCCCGACAACTCGGCCGATGCCGAAATCGCAAGCTTTGACGTCACCATCGCCACGCCCGACGGCACAGTCTGTGTCGAGGTCACAGGTTTCTCGATCCGGCGCATGGATGAGGACGTCAATTTCGCAGCCCAACCCGATGCCGCAGCTGCGCCGCAAGAGGGCGACGCCCCGCGCCCGCTCTCGCCTGCCGAGGAACGCCTGCGCCACAACCTGACCCAGGGCATTCTGGCCAAAGAAGGCACCGATCTGTTCTTCCGGGCGCTGTCGGGCAAACAGACGCAGATCATCCTGTCCTCGCTTGATCTGGACGCGATGATTGCGCAAGCCGGTCAAAACGACACTGAAGATCAAGGCGCGGGCCAGAAATTCCAGCGCCCCGACCTCGACAGCGACTTTATCGCGCCCGAAAACGCGATCGAAGAACGTCTCGCCGCGTTCTGGCAAGACCTTCTGGGCGTCGACGAGATCGGCGTCGAGGACAGCTTCTTCGATCTTGGTGGGCACTCCCTGATTGCGGTGCGCCTGTTTGCGCAAATCCGCAAAGCTTACGGCGTCGATTTCCCGATCTCGGTGCTGTTTGAAGCCCCAACCATCCGCAAATGCGCCGATCTGATCGCGGCCAGTGGTGTTCCCAAGGATGATGGCGACGCCGGTGGCGAGACCACAGCCCCCGCGGAGCCTGCCCGCCGTTTCACCCATCTGGTGCCGATGCATTCGGGCGAAGGCGGCTCTAAACCGCCGTTTTTCCTAGTTGCCGGCATGTTCGGCAATGTGCTGAACCTGCGCCACCTAGCCCATCTGGTGGGCAGTGACCGGCCGTTTTACGGGCTTCAGGCGCGCGGGCTTTTCGGCAATGAAGACCCGCACCGCACGATCCCCGACGCCGCGCGCGACTACATCGCGGAGATGCGTCAGGTCCAGCCTGAAGGCCCCTACAAGGTGGGTGGTTTCTCGGGCGGCGGCATCACCGCCTATGAGATCGCGCAACAATTGCGCGCCGAGGGCGAGGAAGTGGCCGCAGTCGTCATGCTGGATACGCCCCTGCCCGTTCAACCGACGATCCCGCGCGCCGAGAAACTGCGCGTACATCTGATCGAGCTGAAAAAGCAGGGCCTGAGCTATCCCGTCGACTGGATCAAGCGCCGCGTCGCTTGGGAGATCAAGAAACGCAAAGGCACGGAAGAAACCGCCAGCGATGGTCAGGAATTCCACAATATCGCCATTCAGGATGCGTTCCTGGAAAGTGTCGGCAGCTATGAAGTTGCGCCATGGGACGGACCGCTGGTTCTGTTCCGGCCACCGCTTGTGCCGCG
>JBCCUH010000182.1:0-4666 GCA_039197405.1 Pseudomonadota bacterium | reverse complement strand
GAGGCGGACGGCAAATGGCTGGTCTCTATGAACAAGTTCTCAAAGGACAGGTTCCTGAACACCGGTCCGCTGAAGCCTGAGAACGAACAGCTGATCGACATCACCGGCTCGCAAATGGCGGTCGTTCATGACGGGCCGACCTTTGCCGAGCCCCACGACAGTATCATCGTGCGCGCCGATATCGTGAACCCGGCGACGATCTATGAGCGCGATGACCCGATGTGGGAAGATGCCCGCAAGCAGGCCGAAGCCGATGGCGTCGATCTTGACTGGGGTCATGAGGAAGTGATCCGCGATGGCAACAAGGTGCGGGTCTACATGTCCTCGGTGGCACCGGAGTTCTCGATGGAGAAATTCACTGTCACTGAAGGGGATGAGGTCACGATCTATGTCACCAACATGGATGACATTGATGACGTGACCCATGGCTTCTGCTTGGCGAACTACGGTGTTGCCATGGAAGTTGGCCCGCAAGCGACCTCTTCGGTCACCTTCGTTGCGGCGCGTCCGGGTGTGCATTGGTTCTATTGCCAGTGGTTCTGCCACGCGCTGCACATGGAGATGCGCGGCCGGATGTTCGTCGAGCCGCGAGCGACCTGATCCCAT
Organism: Pseudomonadota bacterium; assembly: GCA_039197405.1. Classification (GTDB taxonomy): domain Bacteria; phylum Pseudomonadota; class Alphaproteobacteria; order Rhodobacterales; family Rhodobacteraceae; genus Planktotalea. The sequence goes on along the minus strand of JBCCUH010000182.1, from coordinate 4,060 downwards.
GCGACTGGCCCTGATCATAGCAAGCATCACCGCCGCTCTGCCCCTTTGGGCCGCAGAGTGGCAGGTGCCCCTGCGCGACGGGGCCATTGCTGAAACTCTGGACCGGGCGGCGCCGGGCGATGTTCTTCGCCTGTCGCCCGGCACCTACTCGGAAGCTGTCGTGCTGACCAAGCCTGTATCGCTGATTGGCGATGACACAACACTGAATGGCCCCGGCACTGGCAGCGTTATCACCATTGATGCACCCGGCGTTACGGTCGAAGGGTTGACCGTGACCGGTTCGGGTTCATCGCATGAGACAATTGATGCCGGCATCCAGCTGACAAAGAATGCGGCCCAAGCGGTGGTGCGCGGCAACAGCCTGCAGGGCAATCTTTACGGGATAGATATTCACGGCGCACGGGACGCGCTTGTCGCCGGTAACCGGATCGAGGGGCGGCAAGACCGCAAGATGAACCGGCGCGGCAATGGCATCTACGTCTGGAACGCGCCTGGCGCGATTGTGCAAGGCAATGACGTACGCTTTGGCCGCGACGGGCTTTTTGTCAATTCTTCAAAGAAAAACACGTTCAAGAACAATCGTTTCCGCGATCTGCGCTTTGCGGTGCACTACATGTATGTCAACCAGAGCGAGGTTTCCGGCAATATCTCGATCGGCAACCACCTGGGCTATGCGATCATGTTTTCCAAGCGCGTCAAGGTGATCGGCAACCTGTCGCGCGGCGACCGCGATCATGGCATCATGATGAATTATGCCAATCATTCCGAAGTGACCGGCAACACGGTCGAGGATGGCGGCGAGAAATGCGCGTTTCTTTATAACGCGAACAGCAACCAGTTTACGGGCAACCTGTTTCAGGGCTGCGAGATCGGCGTGCATTTCACCGCCGGATCGTCAAAGAACGAGATCACCGGCAACGCCTTTGTCGGCAACCGGACGCAGGTGAAATACGTCTCGACCAAATGGGACGACTGGTCCACCGACGGTCGCGGCAACTTCTGGAGCGATTTTGCGGCCTTCGATCTGGATGGCAATGGAATCGCGGATGCGCCTTTTCGGCCCAACGATGTGATGGACCATATTCTTTGGACGCAGCCGTCTGCCAAGCTGCTGCTCGGCTCGCCTGCTGTGCAGCTGGTGCGCTGGTCGCAAGCGGCGTTTCCGGCGCTGTTGCCCGGAGGCGTGATGGACAGTCATCCGATGATGGCTCCTGCCGCACCTCCAACACCGCAATTTGAGGGACTACCCAATGGTTGATACGGTTCTGACAATCGAAGCCGCGCGCAAACGGCGCGGCGATATCGACGTGCTGCGGAACATCTCGCTTACTGCCTCCGCCGGGCAGCGCATCGCGCTTTTGGGTCACAATGGCGCCGGTAAATCCACCCTGATGAAAGCCGCGCTTGGCCTGACGCCGCTTTCCTCTGGCCATATCTTCATCGACGGTGCGCCTGCGGGCAGCGCCCATGCGCGCACCGCAACCGCCTATCTTCCCGAAGCTGTATCGTTTCACAAATCAATCACCGCCTCTGAACAGCTTGCTCTTTTCGCGCGGCTTGCCGCGACGGACGTATCGCAGGTTCCAAGCCTGCTTGAGCGCGTGGGTCTGGGCGATGCAATGCACCGCCGCATCGGCACCTACTCCAAAGGCATGCGCCAGCGGCTTGGTCTGGCGCAGGTGTTGCTGGCACGGCCGAGACTGGCGCTGCTTGACGAACCCACCAGTGGGCTTGACCCGATCTCGCGCCATGAGCTTTTCGCGATCATCGACGAGATGGCAGAGCGCGGCACATGCGTTGTCATCTCTTCGCACACTCTGACGGAGGTTGAAGCGCGCACCGACCGTATCGCGATCCTGCGCTCGGGCCGGCTAGTTGCCGACGACACATTGTCCAACCTGTCGCAAAACGCCGGGCTGAAAACCCGCGTCCGCATCCGCGCCAATGGCACAGAGGCAGACAGAATAGCCACCGAGATCGGCGGCAAGCGCATCAACGGCACATCGGTGGAGATTTTCTGCGGCACTGGCGAGAAGATGAGCGAGCTTCGCCGCATCACCGCCATGGGCAGCGCCGTTGCGGATATCGACATGCAGCCACCGCGCCTTGAGGACCTTTATCGATTTTACTCTTCGGAGGAGAGCCAATGATCCGCCGGATTTTCGCCATCGCCCGTATCGAGGCGCTGATCACGATCAGAAATCGCTGGGTTCTGACCGCAACGCTGATCATGCTGCTCTTCGCCATCGCCCTCACATGGGCAGGCTCTGCCCCGACCGGGACGCTGGGTGTGGATATGCTGACGGTTTCGGTGGCCTCTATGACGACGCTATCTGTGTATCTGGCTCCGCTGCTGGCTCTGATGATGGCGTTTGACGGTATAGCAGGCGAAGCGGATCGCGGCAGTCTGGGGCTGCTGCTTAGCTACCCTGCCACGCGAACAGAGATCCTGATCGGCAAATTCCTGGCACATCTTGGCGCCCTTGCCTTTGCAATGGCCGTCGGTTTCGGCGCAGCGGGCGCACTGGCTGCATCCTTTGGCAGCGTCAGTGCCGAAAGCCTCGTGGCCCTTGCACGGCTGATCCTGACATCGATCCTGCTGGGGGCGGTGTTTCTGGCGCTCGGCTATATGGTGTCGGCGCTGGCAAGTGCGCCTACCGGGGCGGCGGGCATATGCGCAGGTGTCTGGCTGGTCTTTGTCGTGCTTTATGACCTTGGGCTTTTGGGCGCGCTTATGGCGGACGGCGGTGGCTGGTTCACCGAGACGGTGTTCCCCTGGGCGATGATCGCGAATCCCGCCGACGCTTTTCGCATCTGGAACGTGGCCGCCTCCGAGGGTGTTGCCATGACCACCGGGCTGACTGCTGCCGCTGCAAGCCTGCCGCAATGGGCCGCCCCGCTGTCGCTGATTGTCTGGCCTGTCCTTGCGCTGTTCGGCGCACGGCATTTCTTCGAAAGGCTGGAGCCATGAAGCACATCGCCCTGATCGCCCTTGTCGCGCTGGCCGCCTGCAAGAAGGACATGACCGAGGCACCGGCTGCTGTCGTGATGACGGAAGACGCGCTTGGCCACTTCTGCCAGATGCAGCTCGCCGATCACCCCGGTCCCAAGGGGCAGATCCATCTGGAGGGCATGGCGAGTCCGATATTCTTCGGCCAGGTGCGCGACATGATCGCCTATCTCAAAGCGCCAGAGCGAGACGCCAAGGTGCTGGCGGTCTATGTCAGCGACATGGGAATAGCGCGCAGCTGGCACGCAGTAGAACCTGACAACTGGATTGCCGCAGCAGGCGCCAAATACGTCATTAACGCAGGCGTGGCTGGTGGCATGGGCGGGCCGGAAATCGTGCCCTTCGCGAGCGCGTCTGACGCAGCGGAGTTCGTTGCGCAATACGGCGGCTCGGTCGTTTCCTTCGACACGATCCCAGATGAGGTTGCCGTCGGGCCGGTAGATTTGGACATCGAATTGGACACACCCGCATGATCATCGACCGTCGCCGATTCATCAGTATTACCGCAGCAAGTGCGGTATTCCCCGGCGCAGCTTCCTCAGGTACGCTTCATAGGCAAACGGGCCGTGCGCTGGGGGCTGCGACCTCGATGCAGCTAGCCAATACGAGCGCCGACAAGGCACGGGACGCCTTTGCCATTGTCGAGGCCGAACTGTCCCGGCTGGAGCGCGTCTTCAGCCTCTATGATCCCGGCTCCGAGCTTTCGCGCCTAAACGCGAATGGCTATCTTGCAGCGGCTGCGCCCGAGCTGGTGTCAGTGCTGTCCCTCTGCGCCGGCCTTCATCACGCCACGGATGGCGCATTTGATCCAACGGTTCAGCCGCTCTGGGCGCATCATGCAGGGCTGTCAAAAGGCAGCAGGCCGCAAGACCTTGTCGGCTGGGACATGGTCACGGTCACGCGCGATGACATTCGTTTTGCCAAACCCGGCATGCAGCTCACGCTGAATGGCATCGCACAGGGATATATCACCGATCAGATCGCTGCCCTGCTGCGGCGCAGGGGATTTCGGCAGGTGCTCATAGATATGGGTGAAATCGCCGCGATCGG